>DATBHO010000081.1:0-22374 GCA_036557405.1 Nitrososphaeraceae archaeon | reverse complement strand
AAATATAGTCAATAATACAATCTGTTATCAACACCGACTTGTTTTATCCTCTGCACGATCTGACTTAGATAAGAATTATTGCTGTGACAAGGTTGGCGATGGCCACTTTTGTTTTGATAAGGCAAAAATGCAAGCATGGGCCATCGTATAGAGAAATTCGATACAAATGGTACATTTATAGCTAAAGCTGGTAACGGCAGAGGTAGTTCGGATTATCAATTGATTAGGCCTGAAGATATAGTTTTTTCACCTTTTGGGATATATGTTGCTGATACAGGAAATGATAGAATACTGAAATTTAACAGCAGTTTTATTTTGGTCGGTAAATGGGGATCCAAAGGGACTGGAAATGGACTATTTATTCATCCACATGCAATAGATGTTGATTCTAAAGGAAATGTGTATGTTGGTGAATTAAATGAGCCTGGAGTTCAGGTTTTTGATAGTAGTGGAAAATTCTTGAAAAGATGGGGATCAATTGGAACAGGTGATGGACAATCCTCAATCCCACAAGAGCATATAGCTATAGATTCAAAAGATAGAGTCTATATTGTGGATGGAGCCTCAAATCCCAGAGTACAAATTTTTGATACTAATGGAAAGTTTCTAGGTAAAATTGGCAGTCCATGCCTAATGTCAACTGGTGAAGGTTGTAAGGATCCTGATGGACCAGGTCCTTTACAATTTGGAGATGGTCAATTTTCAAAACCTGAACATGTTTCTATCGACACTAAAGGAAACATCTTCGTAGTGGATAGGGGTAACAAAAGAATTCAAGTTTTTGCTCCGATGACTAATGGAACAAGTAAATAATCTAAGATCTAGTTATTATACAGTGAGTGTCTTACCCTGCTAATCTCTGTTAATCACTGCTAAAAAGAAAAATACCAGAATGGCCAGTCCTGTAGAAGGGATAATAATATCCGTAAACGGATTATCAAATGAAAACAGATGCTCTAAATTTTCATATATCAGAAATCCACAAAATAATGAGAATGCAAGAATAGCATATTTCAGCCTCTTAAGACCGCTCTTTAGATAGGCAGATATCGACAACGCAACCAAAACTACAGATAAGATTGAACCAAGAACATACAATAAGATCTCTATTAAATCACTTATTGGTATCTGATGAATTAGTGATTCGATTATGAGCATTTCTCTAGTATATCGATATTGAATGTAATAACAGGTTTAAGGGTTCTAGTACTACCGTCTAAGTCAGAAGCAACGGGAGGACAATGGTGAGCACAATAAGAGGTACCTATGTTCAAATTTTCGTGTGAATATCAAATATACGTGTCACCTTGCCTCACCTAACACAAGTGATAAGAAAGCTTAAATCTATCGCCTATGGTCAGGATCTAAGTCTTTTATAATTTGTTGAGCAATGATATTCATAATCCCGTAACAACGATTCATTACTGGTGGGCCATCCTCTGGTAACCTTCATTAGCATTTAATGTTGGCCCATCAGTTTTTAATTTATAAATCTTAGCCATCAGATTCTTTGGATTACATTGGGGAAATAATTGAAGTGCTCTATTGGCTAGGAGGTTATTAAGCAAAAAATATGGTGAAACTAGAACTGTACTTGGCCCGAAGGAGTTGCCGTAATTGCAGTACGAGGTAATTGGATGGAGGGAATAGAATAGGAGGACAGAAAAAGTGTGCCCATAAAATGCTTAAAAAGTATTCCTACAACTAATCAAGACTTTGTCTTTGAAATAGCGATCTGATCTCGGGCGACGCCATTATTATGATAAAATGTAACTAATAATTTTGATCCATTGTCCGTCACATCCACATTTAGGAAACCATGCAGCAGAAATTGCTTTACTATGTAAGGCGCTTGACCTGTAAAATTATAAAATTCTGCTCCACCAGTTCCTAATGTAAAGAATATTTGCCCTTTTCGAATATTGTCATATTGTTCAGTATTCTTATTCGTAATTATTGGAGTGTACTGTTTGGTGACATTGTATGAGATGGGATATGTACGTTGATAGTTGTGATTATGAGCTTGGAGTACAAGATCCACATGATATTTATCAAATAGCGGATGGTAAGCATCTTGCAATTGGTCCAGACCTGGATGAGTAGTATTTGAAGAATAGAATGGCCTAAATCCGTACACTATTATCCAATCAATGCTCTTATTTTCGTGAGCGCTCTTAAGATCATGTTTAACAAATTGATATTGATCCGATGAAACATTGTAGGGTATAAATGAATTCTTAGCAGTTGCCATAGCGAGGAAATGCACATTTTTGAAGTTGAACGAATAATAGGGTTTGGTAAGATTAAAATGCTTTAGGTATTGATCATAAGTAACATTACCGTGAGAAACATCATGTTCTCCAAAAGAAATCTTGAATTTAGTATTGTTCTCTAAGGGATTTATCATATTAAACCAACAATTTGGATTGCTTTTATATGCAAGATCGCCTAATGCTAGTACTAGTTCTGGCTTCATGCTAGCCATATCCTTAAACGTTGTTTTTGCCTCACGATTGCAGCCAAAATCTCCAGCAACGACAAAATTAAATTCATTTAGCTTCGAATTACCTGTGCTATTGTCATATCCATGAGCAAAACCTAGCATGGAACCAACCGAAAATGAAAACAGAATAACAAAAAAGAAAACTGGAGCATATGGATTTGAAATCTTTGTTTGTAGCAGATTAAATATATTGAAAATTATCATTTTTATTGAATCCAACTGAAAAGCGCAAATTTAACAGATGCGAATACCGCCTCTTATGACATAAAGTATAGTTCGCTCAACGGCAGCAGGATAAACTTGAAATGCCTTTTTAGTTATAAACGTCAAATGCAAAGGTATGTATTTTTATTAGAATATATATAATGTGGTACAAGTGGCTAAAGATCTGGCTTATTAACCACGAATTTTTATCAAGTATATTTTTGCTCAAATCATAATCAATCCATTTAGAGATTTGTATCAATTCACTTATTTTACCCTGCATTTAATTAAATTTATGAAAAATATCTCTGTAATGATGCTAACAGCGTTGATTGTCGTATTAGTTTCCTCATTGTTTGCCACCTCTTCTGCCCAGAAACAAGAGTCAAATCTTGCATCTGATATTTTTAATAATAAAACACTTACGGTACCCAGTAACGTAAAGAACTTTGTAATCCTTATTCCGAATGAAGCGCACGAATCACCCGCTTTACCGAAGGATCAAAGACTAATAAATCAGCCATATATTCCACAGAACCTAGTCGTTGGTCCTGACACTAAAGTTATATGGTTTGTGGGAGATGTGGGGCACACTCGCAGGGTGAATTTAACCGACACGAATTCAAAGGAAATCTATAATGCCCTTTTACACTTCAATTCTGCTAGTAAGCCCCTATCCTTAAACCAAACTGGCAAGTTCACATACTCGGAATTCAATGCAAACAAAGAAGATCCAAATTTTGTAATGAAAGGGAGTATAACTGTTCTTGGAAATAATAACGGATCCAATATGGGTGAAAAGAACTCAAATGGCAATTTTGGTAATATGGCTATATTAATGGTTCCAACACGGGATATCAATAAACATAGTAACACACTCCTTAAAAATAATATGAATATACTCAGTGAATATTCATTCAAGGATCTAAGACAAACGGGTGGTGGAGGCGCTAATCAAACTTTGCTTGTCCTTGGGAGCAACGATCGAATAAATATGATTACTTCCGTTCTTAAAAAAATAACCTCTTCCCTGCCGTATAGTTAGTCGGTGATGTTGATTATTAATGACGACAAGGCATAACTCTTGACGTGTAGCGTACTCAGCAGAAGTATCAATAAATATGGGATAGTAGTTTAATTTTCATTCAGTTCTACATCCTGTTTTATCAATACCTCATCTGTACTTAACATCTATGTCTGATTTGGGCTGATTTCTAATTCATTCATTTAAACAATTCAAAGAGGTTAATCAGGAGGAGCACCTAATTCCTCCCTCCCTTTCAACATGTTATCATATGACTTATTCGTGTAATATCTTTCGTAAAACGATTCGTGGTCCGATTCCAAGCCCATCAGATATTCGTGAACCCTTTGAGCTGCCTCGCGGCCCTTTTCCATAGCTTTCACAATTAGTGTTTCTCCACTGGTAACATCACCTGCAGCAAAGACTTTCTTCATGGAGGTTTTGAAGTCATGGGTAATTGCAATTGAATTACGTTTTCCGGTATTGATTCCAGCGTTCTTTTGCAAAAAGGAATTTGGACCTCTCCCAATAGCTATCAATACAGTAGAACATTTCATTTTAAATTCTGTATTTGGTGTAATTACTGGGTGTTTTTTTCCTGAGTCATCAGGATCTCCCATATGCATATTATTTATTGTTGCTTCGCTAACATGTCCTTTTCCATCACCCTGAAAAGACATGGCTTGCGCTTGAAACTTGAATTCCACTCCCTCTTCTTCTGCTTCCTGAAGCATTATTGGATCTACATGCAATTCGGTCTTTGGATGAACGCATAAAAGAGTAACATTAGCTTTAGCTTTAGTAAGCCTTAAGGAAGTTCTGGCGCAATCAAGAGAGGTATCTCCACCACCAATCACTAGTATTTCATTGCCTAGGTTATACTTTGGTCGCATCAAATAATTTTCTATCCCTTTTGAGAAAACTGTGTGAAGAAATTCGTATCCACTAATTACTCCGTCAAGATTACTTCCTGGGACATCGAGATTAACGGTATCTCTCGAGCCGGTGGTAATTAAAACCGCATCATTTTCTTCGAGCACCTTTGATAGTGGAAGTTCTTTTTCTATTGTTATGTTCGTCCTAATGTCCACTCCCATTGATTTAACCTTCTCAATTTCATCAATCAATACTTGTTTAGGTAAATGATAATCTGGAACTCCGTACCATGCGGTTCCTCCTGGCATATTAGATGCTTCAAATATTGTTACTTTATGACCATATCTTCTGAAAAGAACCGATGCGGCGAGTCCTGCTGGTCCGGCGCCTATTACCGCCACCTTTTTTCCTGTGTCCTGAGCAATTGAGGGAGGTTGTTGTCTATGTTTTTTTTCCCAATCTGCTATATATCTTTGAATTAGACCTATTGCGATTGGTTGTCCTGACCACTTTAAAACACATGCATCTTCACATAATCCTTGTAACTGAGGACAGCACCTCGCGGTAACACCTAATAATGGATTTGTTTCTCGGATTCTCTCATAAGATGTTTTAAAGTCACCCCTTGCAGCCGCCTCATTCATACCACGAACATCGAGGAGAACAGGACATGCATCTATGCAAACAGGAGTTCCACACAATAAACATCTTTCAGCTTCCTTCATAACCTCCTGCTCAGAATAAGGTTGTTGAACTTCTGAAAAATTGGTCTTCCTTTTTTCAGGGTCAGCTTTCCGAAAAGGAAATTCTCCTACTCGGTTGGGGTCAACCATGTATAATCAATGAAAGCTACTTAGTTTATAATGCTTGCCAATTTCTAGGCTCATCTTTTATTGAACACCATTGTAATTAACCCGAAGCATATAGCAAATAGGAAATTGCTGCGATGAAGAGTCCAATATCAGCTAATTCATTATCTAACCGTAGACGATGTCCTCCTTCATCTTGTCCTAAACCTGCAGCTTCACCTACAGATTTGCCGCGAAACCTCTTTATCTTGTGTCGTAATTTGTAGTGCTCATGGTCAATATCAGATAGATTAGAATACGGAAAGCTATCCAATCTAGAAACGTACCTAGTTGAACTATTTACATAATCCATCCAAGACTTTCCCTCAGGATGACTTGCAAGCATGTAAAATTTGCCATTATGTTTGAATAACTGTTCTCTGACAACAAAAACTTCTTCTCCAGCTTGGATTTCCTTCCTCCCATCACTAGAAGTCTTTTGTATGGCTTTTAGAACAGAATAAGAAAATGGTCTACGCTGACCATGCACCAGATTACTTAGAACCCATTCTTGTTTATCTTTATAACTTATGAGCCTAAAAGTGAATCCTTCATGTTTTTTTATTTTAGCAATTTTGTCTTTTCCTAAAAATATTATGGCTTCCGATTCTTTGGGCCTTCTTTTGATTACAAACTCAGAAGACATTTGTTACCAGTACTATGGTTTATATTATTTTAATACATTTGTTTCAAGAATGTTTCAAGAACAATAGGGTTACTCTAATACTTGAAAACAATTTCGAAATTAATAATTTAATAGATTACGGAGCAGAATCGAATATTTTGGTTGCACATATTGATCCGTCGGAATCATTAAGAGTAAATTCAGCCGTCATAACCTTACGCACCCAATGTTGATGAGTATTTGTAAGTTTAACCGTATCTCGAACTTCGGCACCTCCCACGCCCATATTCATTGATTTTACACAGTTTTTCTCGTCAAGAGTTAGCTGGTGTGTATGCCAATTAGGATACATCCAGTCTGATGACACGGCGTAAGTTCCATTATCTGTTACAAATACATATGCATATCCGATATTATCCTTGTCTGGTACTGTTCCTCCGGGTGTTCCTATTACGGATATATATGGACTTCTATCGTCTCCAATACCAAAATCCTTAATCATGAAATCGCCTTCATTGAATTTACTGTTATTTGTAAGGGCAAATACTATTTTATTCATGTGCATATTATTTACACGAAGTAAACTTCCTACCGCAAGAACAAATATTAAAAGACAAGTGATTGCTATTACGTTGTCTTTATTCATATTTATTTAAGATTCTAGAACTGAGAGACTATTAAAGCATACTGCCATATCTCACCGTGTTAAAAGACTTTTGGATTTCTCACAATAAAGCTCCCTGGAGTTCGATATTATTATCAATTCTAAAAATGGCCATTGGTTCTGCATTTGCTATTATGTAGTCAAACAAGAAATAATTATTATTATTCTATTTTTAATTGCTATTTATTTACTATAGTTAAGGAGTAATTAAGTTCAATATTTCATTTTCAATCCAAAAGAAGGGCACTACCGTGCTTCAATCTTTAATGAATCTTTAATGAATCTTTAATGAATCTAAAATTTGTTTAACCGTGGGTAAATAGGTATTAAATTTAGAGCTCTCTACACCATATTCAAAAACATAAATCTTATTGTTTATAGCTGTCCATGAATGCATTATCTTAAATGAAACAGGACTTCCTATATTAGGTAACGTTGAGAATACTACTTGGTAACCTGGGTGTCCGGCAAGGGTGGTAGGATTTGAACTTAGGATCTTGACTTGGTTAGTTTCATTAAGTGAGGAAAGTGTCATATTAGTAAACTCTTTGAGTGATATGTTTTGTTGATAGGTCATCACAGTAATAGTAAATCTTGCTGGAATTGGATCGGAAAGATTTTGTAGTGGGGCATAAAATGCAGCAACCTGAGTGTACTGTGGTAATCCGCTAGTGGAGAAAGTCCAGTTTGACGGGAACAACATAAATATCCCATGTTGTGTGTTCCTGTAAACAATTTCTTTTGAAGTACTATTAGTAACGTTTGATTCAAGTTGCAAACCATAGTTATTGTTATTCATATTTGGTAGTGGTGCATCCATAGCAGTTACAGTTTGTGATTCAATGATAATTTGCAATAAGGCTGCCATACAAATACAAGTACAAATTATAAACGAACTTTTTCTACTCTTCATACTAAAAGTATCCAGATAGAGCTGAGTCCTTTAATTGTTTCTATTACTTATATAATAAATCAATTTTAATCCGAATTAGACAATTATGTTTTAACTTTTTCTGACAAAGTACTTATGACATGTATGCACTAACATTGAAAGGAATTTGGATGAATTTCAAATAAAAATTTTAACCTCTTAATAGACATATCATATAGAAGATTAAATTAGAAGAAAATTAGTCTAAAATCATAAAAAACACTTTTTAAATTAATTTGATAATATCTGTATAATGGAAACTATGAAATGCGACTATTGCAAAAAACAAATCCATTCATTAAATCAATTCTTAGAGTTGTTTGTCTGTAATACTTGTTATCATAGGCTAATATCTCATTTATTTTATCCAGAAAAAATCAATGCTTGATTATCCCGTTATGGAACGTGAGCGTTAGGTCTAAAATGACGTTCGAGTTACTATTTCTAACTCAAGTTTAAAGAAATAAGCAATGATTTGCCTCTATGAAAATTTCTGGTTCAAGTCAGTACCTTCTAATTGACTACATTTTTTTACTGAATTGCGGCAAATGTAATGTTGAGTTACCAATAATTCTACCAAAATCATTCTTTGCTTTACTCGTTAGATTCTTTACTTCTGGAAGATTTCCAATTTTCTCAATTCCCTTCTTCACACCCCCAAAAAATGTATTCAAGCCTAACCCTATGACTGCCAAAATAACTAGTATAACCAATATTAGAACAATCCATCCTGTCAATAAAAATTAATTCATAGTGTATGCTTTAAACTTTGAGAACAGTTTATTCTAATGTTCTAGGAATCGTGGAACAGCATATGAAAACGAAGAGATGAAGGGTTACATTATTACTGAAGTTATAACTAATCTATTGAAAATTGATATTAAATATATTAAAAAACCACATAACCAATCCTGCCATTAAATGCTATATTGCATTCCATTAATACAATTGCCCGACTCAATCAAATAACATACGCATTTATCTCTTAACATTACATTTTGAAAGGTTATTGGATAAGATGTTCCAGAGTTATCATTGTTTGGTATCAATGAATTATGAGGAACAAAGGTGATTGATTCAGCATCATCCTTATCCAATAATCCAAACATAAGCTGTGATACTTCCACTTTATATTTAATTGAGTAAGGAAAGTTACCCATCTTGTTCCACCACTCAATTCCGGTAAACTGATTTGCTCCAACGTAATCAAAGTTCATTTCATCAAGAGAAAATTCAAAGATCTCTGATTGTGCGGTCACTTGATCAGTAATGGTGTATCTAATTTGTTTATTTACTTTGTTCATGACGATTATTCTCATATACGAATGTCCTACGAGTGGTAATACTTTATTGAACCTGTACCTATTAACACCTTGAAATATTGCTTCAAAATAATCTTGATTATCAAACTGACAAATCAGATTCAGTTCAGTAGGTATGTTGTGTGTATTAAATAATTCTAGCAGATAGAGCATCCATGATTTGTCTGGTATTTGATTTCCAATATTAGCAATTATCTTGATTACGTCGGATATAGCAGTCACTCCTGCAGGAAATAATGGAGTGCCATGTTTTTTATCAAAAATACGACAAAATGAGCCAACCCAATAATGCAATATATTTAAAATTAAATACCTATCTAATTAAGATTTACTTTACCTGGTAGGTATAATCCAAACATATTGGCATTAATTCAGTATTCTGAAAAGGAACTTAGAATGTCAGATTGCAATATAGCAGATTGTCAAAGAAGGATCTTTTTCATCTGTATTAACGGTTCAAGTCCATGGAAACCTTTTACCAAACGATCCTCTTCCAATTTACTTTTAAAAAGTAAAATGTAATGATAATTGCAGCAATAATGATAATGACAGCCATTATGATACCAGACGGATTGTCCATGTTTGCAAATTCTAAAAAGATGCGTAAGAGAAATGTTCAACCCAGTTAGAGTATGGAAAAGAGTCAGACACAATGTTGAATGGGTGAGTCGACACACTATGAGCTAGGATCAAATCAACCTTAGTGAACGATAGAAAATTGTATATAGAATGCCTATGCAAACCCAAGTAGTGATATGGTGTTTGTTCTTCGATGGAATATCTGAACATTTATTTCCCGAAATACCGAAATCACCTCTTATCAGATCTCAAGTATTACTGAACATTGACAAATTTGAAATTGGACAGAGCTATGTTACAGCCAAAATACAAAATAGATATGCTGAAAACGTTACGATTAACATACAGGGTGGACGTCCTGGTATAGAATTACAAGGTAGTCTTTTTAAAATTAAGAATCCTGAAAATCAAGACTCCTTACACTACGCATACATAATAGCAATATTGATTCAATCGGGTAAAATATTTGTGAGAAAGCTTCCTATTGTTGGTATAAGAGATTGGCTATTAATATATGAGGATACATTAGTTGAACTCTCAGTAAAAGATGCGTATGACGAATTGGAAATTATCGTGGTTTAAAAAAAATTATTCAGACCTTCTATTTATCTAGTTTGCAAATTGGCAGCACGAACTGGAGCGACTATTTTATCCTAAATGGTTGCGATTAAAAAAATTAAACCAAGAATTTTGATACCCAAACAGGACCAAGTATTAAAAGTATGCTAAAAAAAAGTTAGTGGCCACCACAGCCACACCCATGTTCCTCTCCGTGACGATGAGCGTTTGAGCTTTCAGAACATGTTGGACAAAGTGGGTTGTTATTTTCAGACATGAATGTAATCCCACAGGAATTACACTTTAACTTTTGAATACCTTCCATAATTTGTAAAGTCCGATGACCATAATTAATGTCTTTCCAGCGCTAACATTCATTACGTTTGCTTGATACATTCAGGATAATTGTCAATTTGCATAATAAACATATGAAAATCTTAAGCTGCAATAATGCAAAAAGTACGTAAGATTATATTCTGTTATAATTACTTAGAATTGATTGCCACAATTTGTCGTTATCCCTAGATTTAATGAGAATACTAGAGAGATTTTGTACTTTGAACCAAGAATTATTAAGATAGTCAAAGGTGAAACTATAACTTGGATTAATAGGGACACGAAAGTGCATAAGTTGACTTCAGGAGATGGGAACTCTTCATTACGAAGTCCTTTCTTTCAAACAGGTGGTATGTTGCCAGGAGAATCTACGACTGTTAAAATCGATAGTAATCAGCAAAGCATACCATACTATTGTTCTATGCATCCTTCTGAAAGAGGGGTGATTGGGATATTTCCAACACCAGAGGACCAAATGACAGAATCGGAAAAATCCAAATTTTTGGACGATATCAATTTGTCAATATCTGACAACGCAAATCAAAAAATACTAACACGACTTCAGAGACAACTAGACCCAGCAATTATTGAATACCTTAGTGATCCTTACGCAACATTAATCCAGAATAGAGTAATGACCATTGTATTATGGGATATTAGTAATTTTTCAAAGTTAACCGAAGACTTTAAAGATCATCCAGAACTGATTGCTGTATTTCTTAATGAATATCTAGGAATTGCGGTCCCAATTATACATGAATATGGCGGGATTGTTGATAAATTCATCGGAGATGGTATACTTGCATATTTTGGATTCAAGGAACGAGATGATGATGGTAGAGTTGGAGCATCCAATGCAGTACTTGCTGCTTTAAAACTGAAGGAGTCATTCCAGACCTTTAAGCAAAATTGGCTTGGTATATGGAAAACAGTTACCAATTTTGAAATAAATATAGATATAAAATGTGGTATTAATACTGGCTCTGTGTTAGTTGGACTCATGGGAAGTCAGGAAAGGGATCAGTTCACTGTAATTGGAACGCATGTGAACTTGGCAAGTAGGTTGGAAGGAATAGCCGAAGCTGATCAAATTGTTATATCTCAATATACAAAGGAAAACGTTCAACAAAAATTCAATTTAAAAACAATTCAAATAAAAGAGAAAATAAAAGCATTTGAAGATATTACTGAATATTATGTTGTACAAAGTAAGAACTAAAATTTCCTGATGGTTGAATCAATATTCGATATATAGTCCTTTATTAGCATAAGGGTAATTTTACAGGAGATGGGAGCATAAATTGAATCGACATAAAGTCGCAACACTTTCCTTAATGCTTGCCAGAGTGGTATATACAATTAATTGGTTCAACATTGCTTCTATTTTCTACCTTATAGCTTCAGACTTTGGAACAGACATAGCCGTATTAGGAATAATTAGCGCTAGTTTTCTCATCGGTGTGGGGCTATTTCAAGTACCTGCTGGGATTTTAGTTGCGAAACATGGTGCAAGAAAGATTGCTATTTATGGTATAATGATTGCATCATCTGCAGCATTAGTAACTGGATTGGCTAGCGATCCAACACAAATCCTCTTACTTAGATTTATAGTTGGAATCGGCATGGCGTGTTTCTTTGGACCAAGTGTTATATTAATTTCAAGATATTTGGGAAAAGGATCTGAAGGTCTAGGAATAGGATTGTTAAATTCATCCCATGCATTAGGGGGAATTGTGGGATTGTTCGGCTGGGTCGTATTAGCTGAAACGCTCGGATGGAGAGGAACACTAATTTTGAGTGGTGGATTGGGAATAGCTACAGCCATCATCCTAAGTATTGCCTTGGTAAGACGTGAAGACGAAATACAGAAAGAGTTTAGAATCAAGATATCTCATGTACTTGACACACTATTTAACAAGTCATTGATAATACTTGGATTCACATTACTCGGATTTCAGGCAGGATCGAGCTTGATTTTAACATTTAGTGTTTTCTATTTTGTGGATCATTTGAAGATAAATCCGGTAGAAGCAGGGCTAATCGGAAGTCTGAGTTTGATAGTGGCACTTTTCTCGTCTCCACTTTTCGGAAAAATCTATGATAAAATTGGAAATGCAAAGAAGTGCCTGTTCATATCAGGTATTCTAAGCGCAATCAGTATGTTAGGTTTCACTACAAACTCACTATATGTGTTAGCAACCTCTGTTATTATGACAGGATTGTTCTTATCAGCAGGTTTCGTAATAGTATATGCGAAAGCAAAGGAGATCAATAAATCTCAGCCCCATTATCAGACTCTTGCCGTAGGCTACGTCAATGGTATCTCATTATTTGGTGTTTTCTGGGTGCCAGTATTATTTTCATTTATCGTCAACGTATTGGGATACGAAATAGCCTGGTTGTTAGGGGCTCTAGTTGTGATTTTATTGGTGTTTCCAGTACTCAAGTTAAAATGAACAATTTATTCTATGTCAAAAACAACAATTACAATCTATTAGTTAACTGGGCTCAATTCTTCATATTCTATCATTAATATATGTCCAGTTTGAATTAAGAGTTCGAATGATTTTTCATGATTAGAAAGGTGAAAGGTGAATATCAAATGAATTGGAATAAAAAAACACGAAACTATAGAAGTATTGTCCCAATTATTCTAATTAGTGTATTTATTCTTCCAACTTTACATCAATCAGTATTTGCAAATCATGGTAAGGAGATTGTTCTCAGGTCAAATGACGCACAGTTTTTTTTAGTACCAGGGAAGAACGTTCAGCAAATTAAACTAACAACTACATATTCGGTCTCTGACCCAACTACAGTCGGCAAACAAATCAGTGGAACCATGAAGATCTATACAACCAATGGAACTTTACTAAAAACAACTTCAATCCCAAATGGATTCAAAGCAGAAAAGACCGGCTTTCAGCAATTTGTTACCACTTTATCAAATAGTACTGTTCAATCAATTACCACCATTGTGTTATTTACAGATTTGAACAAGACCGCTCCTTTATCAAATTCAATAACTAACAAATTGGTTCTAAATAAAACACAGTAATAGAATTGATTTTATCCATCCTTCAGTAATAGAATTGTGAATTCAAATATCAATTTAAGTTTAATTTGAAAGAATGAGCTTCAATTTGAAGATAGATTTTTTCTTTTCAATGGGATATGACACTCGAAAATTAGTAGAACTTAAATAATTTCATACTGTGATTGAAGTTACAGATGATTACTGCAGAGATAAGTATAGTTCCGGTAGGTACTGGCTCTGGCACAAGCATGAGTAAAGAAATTGCACTAGCTTTTGACGCAATTAGTGGAATCAAAGAGCTCAAAGCTACACTTACCCCACTAGGAACTCAAATCCAATCCAATAATATGGTAGACATTCTTAATGCAATAAATATGTCCCATGAGGCTGTCAAGTCATCAGGGGTCCAGAGGATTATCTCTATTGTACATATTGACGAAAGATTGGATAAGGAACAAAACCTGGATCAGAAAGTCGATTCTGTCATGAATAAATTGAAGTGAGCAAATGTGTATTTGCTCTCATGATAAATCCTTTACTATGTGATATAATATCATTAATCAAGTAACATTAATTATATTGATTTTGCATGACAGACGGTTATGATAGTTTGTTTGCAGGGAACGCGTTTTTTTATAAAATTGCTTGAAAACTTGTAGATATAGATATTTACTTCATTTTTCACTAAAATGTAGATAAGAGTAGGGTTACAGGGGCAATTGAAAATTTATTCCAATTGCCTTATTACTTGGATGAGAGCACCTACAAGTACTACTTGATGAACCATGTTCTGAAATCTTGTGATGACATGTACGATAATCACATATTGCCTCTTCGCCTTCACCCAATGGATTCACAAAGAGTCTGTGATAACTGAGCATATTCTTTATAAGATAACAAGACATAATATCTTTCCCATATAACCAGTCGAACTGGACAATTTAATTACAATTCTGAGATATTCTTTTTTACTATTGTTTTTGTTTCTACAATAGGAATTTGTTAATTTTCTAGCTTAGGTTTGCACAATGATATTTGGTTTATCTTTAGTTTATTCTGGTAAACTCAAAATTAAAAAAGAAACAATTCATGTTAATCGAATCAAATTTAAGTCCTCAGAAAACAATATAGAATTGTATGTTCAAACGATTAGGTGCCGCAATTCTTTTGGTTGAGGATTTACAGAAGTCTATAGCGTTCTATAAAGATACTCTTGAACTCGAAATAAAGAACCAGTCGAAAGATTGGGTCGAATTTGAGAAAGAAGGTCAAAGTGCTGTACTAGCATTGCATCCTGTACGCATCAAACGGAAAGGATTTTCGAATATGTTGGTCGGATTTAATGTCAGTAATCTGGAATCTGTATGTAAAAAGCTAGAACGTAAGCATGTCAAATTCTACAAAAAGTTTTCCCAGGAATCCTTCGGAAAACATGCAATTATTGAGGACCCTGATGGTCATCTTATATCCATTGTAGAGATTCCTCCAAAGGACGAGTTGGGACAAATTCCTTATTATCATGGCTTTGCTCCGGTTGAAGGTTTAACCTAATTTTGGATTTTACTAATATCTACCTGACTACTAATGTGATAAAGATTTAGCTTAGAATTAGATCATGAAAAAATTTTCATGGTTTAAAGTCTTTTTTGGCCAGTCTAACTTCGGTTATCCACTCACATTTTACATTGGCCTTTGTATGATGTTTTTCAACAGATTCTCTATCTGGTGCATCAAGTAGGCAGAAACAAACATCAGCATCCTTGTTGTAGAAGAGATTAACATGGCTAACACCAAATTCATCTCTGGGGAGTGAACATAACTCTTTTAAATGCTGTTCAGCAAATGGAACTTTGTGGACATCTAAAAATACTGGCATAATCCAAATTATTTTTCTCTACTATAAAATGATTGCCATTTGTATTAAGTCGGAGTTCAAACTAACAATAATTTCAATTTTGTGAAAAGCTTTAAGGATCTTTTATATCACGATAAACTCTGTTAATGTACGTTAATTGTCACGTAATCGTTCTTCTAAAAATGAAATTAATGTTGTGTCCGACTCGGTTCCGGAAATCACAAACCAGGCAATATCAAAGGCCAAAATAGGCATTGATTGTTACCTTAATAATGATTTTTCTACCGTTATTGATCCTGAAAGATTATCACTCAAATTACTTGAATCCAAACGAAAGGGATTGAAATTAAGAATGATTTCAGATATAAGCACGAAAGATTCCTCATTATATAGACGTTTTGTAATTTATTTTGAAATAAGACATATTGATAAAATTTCGTGTAACATGATACTTATCGATCGAAGCAATTTTATGACATTTCTAACCAGTGGAAGTAATAAAACAAGGTTGTTACGTATAGCTGATAAATCGTTTGTTTCTGCGCAACAATTTCTATTTGATTCTTTGTGGAATGTTGCGTTACCCTTCAAAGAGAAAATTAAAGAAATTGAATATGGTCATGGAAAATCATTTGCAAAAAATATCTCGAGATCTTCAGAAATACTTGACACAATAAGAACTTCAATCATATCGTCAATAGATGAGGTGCTGATTCTATTTTCAGAATATGAAGTATTAATTCATTCAAAGAAATTAGGGATACTGAAGTTATTACAAGAAGTTACAAGGAATGGCATAAAAGTCAGGATAATAGTACATTGTGAGAATAAAAATATCAAAGAGAAGCTGAAAAACATTTTTATTGAGAATTTTCCCGATGTGTCGGTCCAATATTTACAAAAGTCATTACAAACAAAAATGACAACAATGATATTTGATAGAAGGACATTTCTCGACATTTCTACTGAGGCCAGGTTCGATGAAAATTCTGAACGTGTGATGGGACCAAGTGTCTATTCCAATAATGAAATAAAGCTTAATTCCCTAATATCCATCTTTGAATTTTTGTGGATTCAATCGGACATTGATAATCAGAAGATAATTAAAGAAGCTTATTTCAAACTTTTTAAGGGATTCAATCTTCGAGATGAAACCTACAAAAGAGACTGGACATTCAAAACCAACAAGCAGAGAAAATAATGGCAAACCAATAATTATGGTATAAATAACTAGTTTAAAAAGTAAGTACTGGCAATCTCCTCTTGACTGCTGTCGCCAAAAGTAACTCAATCAATAATAATAATAAGTTTGTTGTAATTATAAGTGAGATGAGTGAATTTGCCTTCTTCCGCTTTAAAAGTGCAAATATGTTGACTGAGGAGGAAGAACGTGATAAGGACGAGATGATTAGTCTAACAGAGCAGGTTCTTGATTCAAAAGGCATAGAATGTGATGCTAAAATATCAAAAATCTCAGAAGATCGATTGAGAGAAATACTAGAAGAAGTGAGAAAACTACGCAGGAAAAAAAAGAACAATAACTTGATATCACAAGACGATAGCTCGAATGAAGAACATACAAATGATGAGCCGGAAAATGAGGCTGTGTACGTCAGATAGAGGGTGGTCTGGAAATGAATATGGATAACCTTACAAATCGCTGGCTTGCTACGCTAGGTATAGGTGCCTTGATTTTTGGACTGGCATTGGTTGTTTTACGAGTTCCCGCACGGACCATGATCATTTTCTTTGCAATCGGAATACCGGTCGTTTTTTTGTGGCTGTATGCTGATGAAAGGGAACGGAAACAAAAGAAGGAGATAGAAGAGTTAAGCCAGATACAACAACAATCTTGCATTTGTTCTGTTTGTAAACATGAACAGGCGGCCGTATGTATAGATCAAAAGTGCCCTTGTTGTATTATTTTGAAGGGTGATAGTATAATAGGTCATTCTATCAACCCTCTTCAATAACGGAAACTAGTAAGCATGTTCAGAAAAAAGCCAGATATGAATCACTATTATAGTGTTCCTACTTAGTGATGTTTATATTGTATAGTATCATTATCTGAACTTTCTGAAATTGTGTTAGAATTCTAACACTAACACTAGTCTTTTAACTATAATTGTTTTGATTCATTTTATTTGTATACTCAAATCTAAATCCAAAAATTATCAAGCGATCAAGCACTAATATTCTACAATTTCAAAAATAACATTCATAAAATTTCTTGCCAATCCAAGTCTAGCGATTATGATTTGCCTTGATATTCGCCTGACTAGTCAATAAAAATTTTAGTAATACGTCTGAATCGCTATGTCAATAAAAATTTAAAATTATTCTTTACATATTAACAACAAATACTTAAAAATGAATCAAGTCTAAAGTAAGATGTAATTTTGTCAAGAGAAGATGAACTGTTTCAGAGGGGATTAATCTTAACGGACGAAGTAGCGATTGATCCAATTCTTGATTTCAATTTATATCGTAATGCAATTGTCAACATCGTAAAAAACTCACTTCCAAGATTTACTATTGGAATATTTGGCGAGTGGGGATCTGGAAAGACGACTCTAGTAAATTCTGTTGATAAGGTTCTTCAAACTGATGGAAATTTGATAAGAGTAAGGTTCGAAGCATGGCGATATAAACAGGAACAATTTCCATTAGTTTCGTTATTGAAAAGTATAGCATATGCGTTACCGGCTGAGAAACAATTCGAAGTTTTAAAACAAAAATTAGTTACGAGCTCAATTAATTTTCTTAAGAATACTCCAGAAATTCTTACATCTATAATATCAAAGTACGCATCAGAAGAGGATGAAATTTCGCAAGAAATGTTTGATTCATTTAAGAAAGAATTAAATTCAAAAATTCAATTAATCGCAGAATTAGATAAGGATACTGTCTATTTTGATGGTTTTGAGGAAATCAAAAATGAAATAAAAAATCTACGTCTTGTTAATCCCGCATTTAGGATTATTGTATTTGTTGATGATCTTGATAAATGTTCTCCAAAGAAGATTCATGAAATATTAGAAATCATACGAATATTTCAAGACGTTGAAGGCTTTATTTATATTCTTGGAATAAGCGATGACATGATAATCAAGCTTGGCGAAATTGATAATAGTGAAAAAAACAATGGAGAGCATTACATTAAGAAGTTGATTCAAGTACATATAGCCTTACCTAAATGGAGTAATCAGGATATTGTGAAATTGGTGAGAGATTTCATAAAAAAAGGTATGATTCATAATAAATTCAAGGACGTTGTGGATAAGAATATAGAATCAATTTCTTTAGCAGTAGAGAATAATCCAAGAGAAATCAAAAGATTCTTGAATAACTTCATTGTGGCTTGTGAAATTTTTTCAGGTAAGAAAAGTTTTGAGGCAAGGGAATTAATTTTTTCAGGTAAGAAAAGTTTTGAGGCAAGGGAATTGTTAGTAATACAAGCGATCCACTTGCGATGGAAGAAATTTTATAACATATTAGTAAAATCAGATCAATCGTTCTTTAAGGATTTGGATAAATATCTCAAGATGGACAAGGAAACACGTATCAAGAGTCTGGAGTTGTATGAAGGAAGAAAAGATGAAGATGATCTGAAAGTATGGAAAGTATTACGTGATTTTAGAACGGATTCAGATTTATGGAATTTTTTGGGACAAAATTCAGATACTATAAAGAACATAAGGGATTGGAATATGTACAGAAACGCTATAGATGTTGCAGTTGAGCCAACTACCCTATATAGAAAAACCATAAACTATGAAGCAGTAAAGTTACTACAAAGTGGAAAGATCAGTGAGTTTAATGATAAAAGAACAATTGAATTTAAGATATTATCTCTGAGTGAATCGGACTTAAGGGATGCTGACTTAAGGGATGCTGACTTAATGGGTGCAAATTTAAGTATGAGCGACCTTGATAGTGCTGACTTAATGGGTGCAAATTTAAGTGGTGCTGACTTAATGGGTGCAAATTTAAGCGGTGCTCGACTAGTCGGCACCAATCTTAGTGGTGCTGATCTTACTAATGCCCGTCTTTGGGGCGCTAATCTAGATAGAACTCGTCTCTGGGCTGCTAATCTAAGAGACGCTCATTTGGTGGGAGCTAAGCTCCTCGGTACTAACCTGGGAGGAGCTCGACTGGGAGGAGCTAACCTGGGAGGAGCTCGACTGGCAGGTGTTGATCTTAGTGGTGCTGATCTAAATCATACTGAACTAACAAATTCAATTATAATAAACCCTAATTATGAATCGTTAACCATCAATTCAAGTACACAGTTTAATAATGCTACCATTGATGATCCCCAATTTATTGACTACATATCGCAATATACCAGAAATGTGCCTCAGAAGATAAAGGATAAGAAGAAACTGAAAAGAGAGTTGGCTAAAAAGGGTGTTAGCGAAGAAAATACTGAGGAGCTTTTAACCAATTCAAAACTTCCAGAAGAGTAATAATGAGAGTAAAATCAAAAATTCCGCTTTATAATTGCATTCATCATCGTTTAATATGCCAATAATTCCAAAAAATATCGTCTACACTAGCTACTTTTTGTAGGTATAAAATGAATTTAACATTTTATCGATTGTCGGTAGATATTTTGAAAAATTATCGTTATCTGATTTGTAGGTAATTAGATAGACCTTGGTGTCTTCTTTAAACCAAATCTGCATCGCCTTTCGCAGGTTTTGTGTATTGTCCGTCGCCGTAAAAATAATCATATGTGCAGGATACCCTAGAAATGTAGTTTCGATAGATTCCAACACCTGAATGTCGGGATATAGCTTCTCCAAGGTATTAAGTTGCGTCTGCGTGATTGAATTCATTGTTGTATTTGATCCTATATCTTTAACCATAACAGCAATTCCTGGCGGATTCGTTTCTGAATTACTTTCTCTGGGAGCAACAAATGTGACCGATTTATCAATGTGTTGGGATCTATCCCAATCAGAAGGATATTTCATGCTGAAACCAGTAATAAGATCATCATATGTCAAAAATTCTGAATCTGAGGCAACAAGAATAATCCCATTTTCATGCAATGAACCAAAGGCAGAGTTGTATTCAAGGTGGTCTAGTAGCTGAATAACTGAAAAAACAGTAAGAATTGACAATGCAATCAGTATACCTGTTACATTTATTTCATCGAATAATGATCCCAATCTATTTTCTAGTATTGATGAGATATATGGTCCTAAATATGCTTAAGCTAGAATCTGTACTATAATATGATTAATTTAAAAGTAATGCAAATATGATATGATATGATAGGGTCAGGTTATATTGTTCCTAAATAACAGTAAATTTTCGAATCAATATCCTATTTTACGTAAATAACCTACATTCTCCAATTTTATTAATCCAAAATCATCTTGATTTAAGTCGCTTTACGAGTTCTATCCTTGCATTTATAAGATTAATTTGTTCTCCAAGAAGCTTCTTATATCCTTTCAAGAGCTTTTTCTGATCATCATAATTTCTCTTTGAAATTTCTATCATAGTTTCTTCAAAACCTTTGGTAATGTTTTCTACATGACTGCCAAGAGCTTGGATATCTCGTGCGTCTCTCTTAGCTCCGACTGTAAAAGTTTCTTCGGCCTTGTTTTTAATTTCATGAGCTTTCTTGCTGATGGAAAGAATGACATCCTTGAACGAAGTGGTAGCATCCTTTACGCCATTGACAATTAAGTCATAATCTTCAATCTTGACACTTGATTTTGACTTTCTACCTGTTTTTTCCTTATTTTTATATTCAGTATTATCATCAGTTATTGGAATATCAGCGTCAGATTCTTTATTATGCGTGCTAGAATCATTATCGGTATTGGATTCGGTTAAATTGTCCTCATTACTTCCATTTGTTGTCCCCTTCATAGATTACTCGTATATGTGTGAACCAGATATAAAATGTGAGTTTTTTAAGATTATATGTATTTGAGCACAAATATTTTTCCGAAATTATAGACTTAATCCATTACAATTTTAATATTTTTTAAATCGGATAGCACCTTTTAGATTTAAATTATCCTTTTGACTAACGGTTTTTTATGTCTGAAGTACAACAGAATACACAGAATACACAAACGCAAAGAGATGGACCACGCGATTCTATATACATAGGTAAGAAACCTCTGATGGCATATGTGACATCTACACTTATTCAACTAGCAAATCAGCCATCCGTAACCATTAAAGCAAGAGGTTTAAGTATCGGAAGAGCAGTCGATGTTTCGCAAATAATTCTAAAGAGAATGGAAAATGCAGGATATGCAATAGGTGATGTCAGGATTGGATCAGAAACATTACAAGCAGAAGATGGCAGAACAAGGAATGTCTCTACAATAGAAATTGAAGTAAAGAAAGCATAGGGAGCTTCCTCCTTACTTTTTGTTAACATATCTCCGTTAAGTATTTGACAATTGGAAAATATTGCAGCGCTTTATCTTGCCCATTTAAATCCAGTAACAAACGCTCATGAAAAAATAATTTCTCAATTAGCTGAACATTACCATGTTTATGTTTTCCCAGTAGTTTTTTTGAAAGAAGGAAGAGAAATAAACACAAGAACCTTTCCATTTCCTTATGAATTAAGAAGGAAGATGCTACTAAGCTTGTTTGATGGTCATGATAACATAGATATTTTGCCCAATTACAATTTCGTTTCACCTTATATCAAATATCTTCCACCAATTCTCTCACCATATTCATGGTCGATGCGAAGCGAAATTCTCCGTGATGTTCTGGAAGATCGATTTATTTCGTATACAGGGGACACGGCTGAAAGAATAGCTTTGCGATTCTATAATCTTCATCCAATCAAGGCAAAAAGACTAGAGATATCTTCATCAAATGTAAAGGAATTATTATACAGAGAAGCTCTCGAGAACCTTGGAAACGACGTATTCAACAAAAATTTGAAAAATGGTTTTCATAATTCAGACCGGTATAACAAGAGAAATTATTACAAAGCAGAAGACTTTGAACATGCTTTGAAAAT
>DATBHO010000080.1:0-14351 GCA_036557405.1 Nitrososphaeraceae archaeon | reverse complement strand
GCTACTAGAAGCAATGGCTTCTGGAAGGGCCATCATATGCAGCAACATTGATGCCAATCGTGAATTGATTGAACACACCAAAGAGGGGTTACTAGTAGATCCTTATAGGCCATGCGAATTCGAGGAAGCCATTCGATTACTCTCACACGATGCCAATCTTCGATTGAAGCTAGGCGACAATGCACGTATTAAGGTAAAACAGTATGACGAAACTGCGATTTTTCCTAAGATTGAGGAGTACTACAGAAAATTAACAGAAAATGGATAGACTGTCAAAATACCTCTATTCTATTCTTGCATTTCTAATTATCCATATCGAATGAAAATTTGTAAGGACTTGATCTATAGAATTCGAACTTTAACTATTAATAGACAGTAACAGTCACATAATCGACTTATATTATATCATATCAATTCGATTTCATATCACAATTTAGCATAATTTATGCCGTTCTATCGTTCATACCGAGCATATTAAAGAGTATTCCACTCAGTACAATTTATGATTTATTCTCGCATGTGCGGAACAAGAAAAGATCTAACTCTTATGACGGTAAGCTAAAACATATAGCAATATTTAAATATATGATTTGGTGTCCAAAAAATGATAAAAAAGAGTGAAGGTATCCAATTAAAATCGTTTTTTTCTTGCATTCTCCAAATCCA
The DNA here is from genome assembly GCA_036557405.1 of Nitrososphaeraceae archaeon. Lineage (GTDB taxonomy): Archaea > Thermoproteota > Nitrososphaeria > Nitrososphaerales > Nitrososphaeraceae > TA-21. The sequence continues at coordinate 13,685 of DATBHO010000080.1, read as the reverse complement.
TTTCCTGGTGCTTCTTGGGTAAGAACAGAATTCTTCGCGCAATATTTCAAAAATAAGGGAAACACGGTGGCGATATCAGGTTCCTTTTCTCTCAAAACACTCGGCAAAGCTGGAAGTAGAACGCTAGATGGACTCAAAATCTTAAATATCACTCCTATAATTATGGCTCCAAACTTGCTATCACTTGTATTTAACATAACATCATCTTTTATCTTTTCTACAGTTTCTCTGATATTATTACGTCCAAAGATAGTTATAATTTCGGTTCCAAATGGTGAAACGGGTCTAGGATCATATATTGCGACGAGGCTCCTTAGAATAAGGAAGGTAGTAATAGATTACAGGGATGAGTGGGAAGATCATGTCATAAATCGAATAAGTCCAGGGATTTACAAAAAATCATATCTTTATCTGAAAAGGACTATGACGAAATGCTATACAAAAAGCAATCTTGTGGTAGCTACTACACAGCCGCTTGCTCAGAAGCTAATATCAAGGGGCATTAAAGATGTCAAGGTTATAGCGAATGGTGCAGACGTCAACGTATTCAAGCCATATGACAAACAGAAATCAAGAGCTGAAATTGGCATCGATAAAAAAGATTTTGTATTAGTTTATAGCGGAGGCATTGGTGCATATTATAGATTAGATATTGTTATTAAAGCGATGCAAAAAGCTAGCATTAAAATTCATAACTTAAGGTTATTGATGGTTGGACGAGGACATACCATACAGGAAATACTAGATCTAGCTAAGGAGATTGGTCTCGCTGGGAATGTCCAGTATTTGGGTGCTAAAATGAACAGGGACGAACTAGCAAAAATATTTTCAGCCTCTGACATAGGACTAATTCCTTATGATTCGAACCCACTTTGGAAAAACTCTATCCCAGTTAAGGCGTTAGAGTATCTTGCCTGCGGTCTTCCAATAATCGCAACTGTCTATGAAGATTCCGTTCTTGCTAAATTAATAAATGAGAACGAAGTCGGGCTCGTGGCACTACCTGAAAGCGTAGATTCTTTGGCTTTTGCATTAGAGAAAATTTATGAAGTCTATTTCTCAGCTAGTGAGACAAAGAAAAACGAAGTTGACAAAATCGATAATTCATTTGAAATGGAGGTAAGCAAGAGAGCGATCCTACTGATTAAAACAAATTTTGATAGGAATGAATTAACTAGACACTTCTCTGCGCTTTTGGAAAATCGTTTTTAGGATAAGATGTTTTAATATACCTCATCCTGACATTCTATTCTGTATTATCGATTAGTAAAAACTATTTTCGAGATTTATTATTAACCACTTTTTTGGGCCGAGCATATACAATAATGATTCCTGCAACCAAGATTGGAATAATAGATAAGAAACGCGCGAAAGCTGGAATCGAATACAATTTTTCTACAGAAATAGTAGGGACTGCATATTTTGCCTCATTAAATTCAGGTACCGATGATTGAATGGAGCCATGTAAATAAAAATGGCTTGCAAAGCTATGCGAATCTGACATAAATATCGATAATGATACATTTCCATTAATTTTTACGTCACTCCCCGATATACTACCGAACTGAAGGTCTTTGATAAAAACAGAGGCATGATTAAGATGGATAGTCGGTTGTCTGGCATAAATATAAACCGGTAACCTATTAATCATACTGACGCTAAAAACGTTATTAAACCTAAAAGGTTTACCGTTAGATAGACCGGCTATTGAGGTGGATGTATGGCCATTGTTCCTATTAGCAAGATATAAACCAATTGGCGAACTTGGATCAGTTATAGATAATCCAGAGTATAATCCTTTACCACTTGAAACTACTAGTTTGCTTTCTGGCTTGCCTATAACACTAGCATTATCATATCCATTAATTTTTAGATTCGTAGCATTTACAACAGAGTATTCCTTATGACTAGAATCCATTATTTTCAATTGATCGATTCTGTTACCAGAAAACATAACTGCATTAGTATCAATTTCAAATGTACCGTTCCTTTCTGTAAGGTCCTCAAAATTAGCGGGGATAATTATCGCCCGTTGAGCTTTAACAGGGTTCGAATCTATTAATTTGGATATCGTACCTAATAGCGGATAGACCTCAGCAGGCAGAGTCTTATTATTGAGAACAAGCGAAATTAGTGGATAAATATTAATATATGTGATCTGTCCTTGACCCACGACTTGTGTAACAACTAGCGATTTTGTCCTTTGAGAACCATAAATATATGGTGGTGCACTATTTACTTTGGCAATAGTATTTATTTTGTATTTTGAATACAAATCTCCAACATTAATGCTATTGCTAATACTGTAATTTGGAAGAATCAGAGATGTTGAATTGTTGATTCCGTTCCGAAATGTCAAAGGACTTGTCCCATTAAAGAGAAAATTAGCTATATACCCATATCCATTTGTATTGAGCACAGTTAAATGTCCTCCTGATTCTGCATATTTGATATAATTTGCTAGATTTTCATGTGAATTTAATACTTCGGTTTGTTTTGCTTCCTGGTTGCTATAGTAATCAAAAACAACTTTCTTAACTCTATTATAGCTTAATCCAGCATATCCAGGTTCGGGATTGTGTATATCAGAAGCCAAACTATGGCCAACATAGCGAGTACCATTTAAGGTAAATTCAACTTCATTGATATTGCTATGATCTATAACCTTAAGATTAAAAAGTGTACCAGGTTTCCAATGAAAATCCGTCTTTATACCGGGCCATTTCGGCAAATAAGACAATTTTCCATTCGTAACAGTTGCAAAGTCTACATAAATAGAATTTTTGAAAACCATGATACCTGTGTACTTGTAGTTCTTATTGTCGATCCATGAATGAACAATTGATACGTAGTTAGCATCTTTTGGAGATATGTCAGTGATTCTGAAGGAAGTGCTAATGACAGAGTCTTTGGAAGATATCGGACTTAGTAGAGTACTTGATTTTCCCCCACCATGCAATCCTTCAGAGGAGTAATTCCAATTATTACTACCTGAACCGATAAACCAACCATTATTAGTGCTGTTATTTGAAAATCTCTGGTAAAAAATATGGCTTTCAGTTGGATCAAAGCTCAGAATTACAGTCTTAGCTTTTAGAGCATTAGGATCAGTATCGTAATCTACAGTATAGTTCTTGTTAGATTGAGAGAGGACATCGTATGCATAAAACCAAGTAGTTTGTGGAACAAAAAATGGATTGGCTGGTATGACCAGATGAGTCTCAGATGAAGGCAAAGGAAACGAGGCACGTGTGGCGTTATAAATAGTCACTTCTTCATTTGAGAAAATAATCGGGAGCATAGAGATTAAATGCTTATCAAACCAACTTTGTTTCTCACTATTCAAGGCCTGAAAATCGCGAGTATGCATGTATATGTAAGCATGTTTGAGATTATGGGAGGCCATAGCGTATAGTGGGATATCTGGATACTTTGAGCTCCCAAAAACGCTTGATAGAGGATACTGATAAACTGGAGCTGCGAAAGCCAGTACATCTTTAGAATATTTAGAAAGAGAGATAGTAAATGCATGTGAATCATGGCTAAGTATTTCTCTTAAATAACTAAGGGCGTGTAATTCTTTATCACTAATTCTTTTTGAATACACGGTATCAACCCAATATTCACTCTGAAGTGCAGTTGAACAGAAACCAGAAACAACTATTAAACCAACGATCGAGGCCAAGAACGCACTGCCTATAAATTGGCGATTTTTCCTATTTACTTCAAGAAGGACCACTTGTTCTCTAAATTTAATAAGCGAAATAGGCGCCAAAAGTGATAGAAAAAGGAAGAGAAATACCAGGAACCTTTTCTCCCAATATCCTGATGCAATATAGTTAAGATTAAAATTCAAAAATGAAACCACTCTCCCAAATAAGAACATAATAATGATTGCAGCCAAAATGATAGAGATAGAGCTATTTGGCATATACTCACTAAGGTACCTTACACTTAAAATAGCTAAAAGACCCACTATTCCAAGCATAAGAGGATAAATAAACCAAGGAACTGCACCAATATTGTAAACTGAAGAAGTTCTGAAGTCCTCCGAGAAAAACCATGCGAAAAAGCCAAAAAGATATGCAGCGATCAGTGCAAGAGACAGAGCGCTATAAAACTTTTCTCCAATCCCAAACCGTGTATGAAATCGCATCTTCGGCAATATCTTAGCTCTCCAGAGAATTGATATGCCTACTAATAACATAGGTAAAAAGATAGAAAGGACAGCTTTAGGGTCGATATTTACGCTACTAAGATCAGACACCCAAAAGAAAGATCTATAACCAAAAAATGCAGCTATTGCCAAGAACGCTACAAACGACGATATTAGAACATCATTAAGACGGAGAGAAGCGCTTTTTGATATGAAAGAATAAAGTGCGATAAAGATTACAAAAGCAATAGCTTCTGTGACGTGCGTTAGATACATGGCAACGATCAATATACTAAAGAGAGTAACAAACTTTGCTTTTGGTATATTCTGAACCTTCAACAATATAAAAGCCATCATAAATAGCATAAACGATACTGACAATGGGGCAAACCAAGGAAAAGGTTGCAAGAAATTTATGGTCCCATTGAAAGCTTTTTCTGCAGCTTGTCCCTCAAGCATTTGAATTTCAGAGCTACCAGTATTCATTAGCTTTAACTGTGCGAAATAAATAAATGATAGATTAGTTAGAATGGAATAGAATATAGTGGATAGGGCTGGTATTCTTCGATCAACATTTCCAAGAAATCTTTTAGCTAGTGCATAAACAAGTATGGGTAAAAATATATTTAATATCACAAGTATGCTCTGAATCGAAATTACGGATTGCTGAAATCCCGATAGACTATAAATTGATGCATAAAATGCGTGAAAAAGTAAGTAACTAAATTGTGTGTATAAATCAGGTGTCCTAGATAGTATAATAGATGAACTGTAGTGTCTAGCTATATCACTTCCTGCTAATAGGCTAAAATTTGGATATGTACTATAAAAAAATAAGATATAAAACGCGACTGATAAGAGAACGGCGAAAAAATCAATGTTTCTCGAAAATGATCCCTGTTTTTGATTTATAAAGTCACCTCTTCTTGCAGTGCTTAGTACTATTGAAACTATGCCTATTATCATGTAAAGTATTGGAATGACGATACTTCTAGTGTGCTCCTCAACTAGTAGCGATCCTAGGGTAACAAAGCCAGAAAAAATGAAGCTGAGAAGAAAAGACAAGGCAAAAACTTCTAGTCTAGACAACATCTTTTTTACGTTAAATATATTTAAAAGAGCATATCCCGAAAAAAATGATGCACAAAGAAATGCAAGTATCAGCTGAAGATAACCACCAGTTCCTCCCTCTATATTAATCTCATTTAGAATAACTAAAATAGATGAAAAACCGATCAGAAGTAAGTCGGAGATGAATCGCCGGGGAATTTTACTTACTACATGTGTTTCAATAATTCTTTTTCCTATTTTAGTAAGCTTTGAAACAAGGTAACAATAATTAATAGGAGAATCCTTTTCTAAAAATAGGTAAATTAGCACTATGGCAAATATTTCATAAATAAATAAAGGATATCTTATCCAAGCCTCGACTAACCATAATGTAAAAGAAGAGAAAAAGATTGCAACTAGAGTTACCACTATAAGAGTACTTGCAGGCTTGTGCGGTTTTATAATATTCATCAAATTCATATTATTTTATCAATAATCCTTCTTGGGAAGATATTCTAATTCATACTGCTAATTTTTATCCGCCATTTGTATTCCTACCATAAGGAATCCTTTACAGAAATCACACAAGCCGCAAGTATTTTCTGTGCTAGACAAATAACCAAAGATCGCAAATCTTTTCCAGTTATATGAGTTTGAGTTAAGGGCATCCCCACGTTTAATTGACCGCGCATATATTGACGATAGATAAAATTGTCCATATATTACCTTTTTTGATAATCCTTTCGATGAATTTCCGAAAAAATGATAATACGCTAAAAGACGAGTGTCGACTAAAAATTTTCGGTAATGCTATTATTATAGTAGTAAAATCGAAAAAATATAAAAATTATCATTTTGATATACGAGATCTCATTTATATTCATTGTAGCTAGATATAATGATATTTATTCTGTAAAGCTGGATTATGAGAAATAAAAGGTTTTGTTTTTTTCTCCGATTGTATATAAACTTCCAAAATATGTCTTGAATAGGATATTTAGTTCGAAGCATAGTACATGTAATTGAAAGATAATCAATCTAGATAATAGCTTAAAGTGTCAAATGGAGCAGTGTTATCAAATTTGATAATATCCATAGTATTATCGGCATTATCATATGAATTATTGACATTCATAACCAACCTTTTGGAAAACGAATAGACACCTAATTTAAATCAATATAAAGAAAATACAATTTTCTTTATAAGCTGACCCAAATTATATAAGAAAATTAACTAACGAGTGATTAGCCATTATAATATGAATACAGAAAATATAAATGTCTTTTTATGAACTAAGCAAGTAAAAACATTTGAGGTAGTTTTAGGGACTAAATATTATATCAAATAATGTCTCATGAACAGCAAAAGTGACTGCAAATTCTTCTTGCAAGTCAATTCACAGATAACTAATTTGAAAGACAACCTTAAATGGTGAAACTGATTATAAGTTTCTGAAATAGGTTAAAATTATGAGTGTAACAAAAGGTTCATCGAAAATAATTTCAGATACTGAACTAGATAGAAAAAAGAGCCAAAATATTTGGCAGCTAAAAGGTCCGATGCTGGAAAGGCAGATCAGGAGAGCTCAGATAGTACGCAAATCATTAAAGCAAGGAAATGCTAAAAATGTACTTGATATAGGTTGTGCGGAAGGCTACACAACCAAGTTCATTTCTGAAGGGTGCAATATTGTAGTTGGCATAGAATTGAATTTTCAAAGTCTGAGAATAGCTAAAAATATGCTGAAGAACGTGGAGTTCATTAATGCATCGATAGAGTATTTGCCATTTCGAGCAGAGTGCTTCGATACAGTTTGCATACTAGAAGTGTTAGAGCATTTGCCGACCAAAGTGCAACGGAATGGCCTGAATGAATCTGAGCGATTATTACAATCTAACGGAAGCATTATGATATCTGTTCCATTCAAAGAACAGGTAATACAAACTACATGTATACATTGCAATAAGATTACACCTCTGTACGGACATCTTCATAGCCTTGACGTTGAAAAGATCTCGTCTTTGGTTCCACCACAATTTAAGATAGTGGAGTCATATCATCTGCCAAACGTACAGATATTATCATGTGCTAAAATTTTTAAGCCGCTCCCATTAGCAATATGGTCCAAAATCAATGAATTATTGGGATTATACAAAAAGGGATACTGGATTGTTATAAAATATCAAAGAGTTTGAAGCATTTTGAGAGATTGTGAATGCTAATTATCCCTATTTAGAGTAACATTTGAGCTAGTCATTACAGTACGGTGTTCATAATTCTAGTATTTGAAGTTATTTTCTCCTGTGGCTAACCGCAACTACGAGAACATGTAAAAAGATATATAGAAATATAGTGTAGATGAATGGGCGAATTTTTAGGATCACAAGCACTTTTGTAATATTAATATTGGCTGTCTATTTATGCTTTAATTTATTACAAGTGCAGTATGTTAGGGGTATTGCTAGTAATGTACCTTGTATTTCTAAAGTGGATACGGATTCTCCAAATCTAGTAATAGACGATTCAGGAATCCCGATTGTAGATTACGGATGTATAAATGGGAAGTACATTGGTCCTCAAAGAAATCCTGTAACTATTTCAGACCAAGCGCTTCAGCAATATGAGTATTATGAAATTAATCACAGTTACGATACACTGCAGATATTTCTTAATAATGCCAATTGGCTAGCAAGTAATGCAATATCTCATGGTAACTATTCAATTTTCGAGTACAAATTTCCTTCGCTGACTTATTCTACTCAACAGCCATGGCAATCAGCTATGGCTAACGGAAAAGCATTAGAAGTCTTGTCTAAGGCTAACAATATAACAGGAGATAAAAAGTATCTGGATGACGCTGAACAATTACTGAATGCATTTTTTATTGAAGTTAAAGATGGAGGAATTACTTACAAGACACCTCACGATGGATGGTGGTATGAGCTGGTTGCGACTGGGAGCACTCAACATGAACCACGAGTTCTTAATGGTATGATGTACGCATTATTAGGAATTTATGATTACTACAACTACACAAAAAGTGATAAAGCAAAGTTTTTGTTTGATCAAGGAATTGTTGCCCTAAAGAACAACCTGCCAAGTTATGATTACAAAGGTGAATACACTTATTACGATGCATATCCAAGACAACTATCACCTCTAAGTTATCATAAAGTAGTTGTACAGCAGTTAGCAGACATATACAAAATTACGAAGGACGCGATAATTAAAAAATATCACGATGAATGGCAAAATTTTAATGTGCCTGTAAATATACTTAATTCATTCTTATATCACAAAACAGCCAATAAACCCTCATTAATATTTAAGTTGACAGGTAGTGATAATGCAGCGGTTCGGACTTACGGAACTTACAATAGTAACACCGGTCTTGTACCATACTCGTATGGCTTAAGAATTAAATCGTATGAAAATTTCACCTCGCAGTACATTGCATATAGAGTTAACAATATTACACTTTATGTATCAAATTTAGACTCAAGTCCTGATGCATCTATTGTTTTTGCTTTTGACTTTGAGGGAATACATAGGTATCATTATTTCATAAATGCTGTGTTAGGATCATCTAAAAATAATAAAGGTTGGGATAGTGAAGGTCAGTATTTCTTTAATATTCGACCAAAGACAATTGTCGTTATCGATCCTGTAAAGATCATCGGACACGATTATTTAAGACTAGGACGTGTTTCTATAAACATATCAAACCAAAGTTTAGTACACAAGGTTGAATTTAAGATAAATTTACATTGATGGACAAAGACATTTTTGCAGAATGAATTTTGCACGTAGTTTGAAGTACACGCTTCAATCTGTTTAAATCCGACATGACAGTTAAATAATCTTAAATTACAGGAATGCGTTGAATATAGAAATAGATCTATAGATTAGTAACCATTTACATAGATAAGCGATATTGACTACCAGGCATCCTAAGATTTGAAAAAGTTGTTTTTATTATTAGGTATAACATTCCAATGAAGATACTAGAAATAATAATGCAGTGTCGACGTTAACGACTAATGAATATAACTTATTCATTTCAACGATTGTCATTATCTTACAAAAGTATATATGGGCGGATACAATCTTCTCTAAATATCCAAAATGAGGAAGATTACAACGCTTTTACCGTTATGCATGATATTTTTATTAGTGCCATTGACTTCATTAGCACATGCTGTGCCATTAATACCAGCTTCAACACAAGAAAATATAGGATCATCAGATAAGGACCTTTCAAAATTTAAGTTTGGAGTTCCTGGCTACCGTTCATCTTCTCCGGCAAATTTTACTCATATTTTTCAAGCAAATTTTGGCATAACAAATTTGACGAATAATAAATCGGCCATGGCGACAATGCCCATAGATGTGGCATTCCAAAGCAACAAGACTGTAGTATTACGGATTGTTGATCCAAACACTCAATTTTTGATATGGCCTGCAGTAGATGTTGTGAAAAAATATGGCTACCATCTTGATCAAGTCATATTGACATCAAGCCCAAATACGACCGAGGATAGTCAAATTAAGTATGTTATTCTTTCGAAGCAATAAAATGCACAGATGTATAGGAAAGATACCTCAACATACCCTTGATTTATCACTCAGGTGAGCCTTGAGGTTATACACTGACGTATTGGTAATCCTGCAATCCATAGGAATGATAATATAAAATAAAAAGATAAGTGATCTATTTGAAGATAATCGAGATATGTACCAATTAAGGTATAATGTTGATTTAACCTTGATCACGCTGTATTTAGGTAAGCCATTATTGAATTTTGTAAATATATAATGAGTTAAGTGAAAATAGTGACCATTTAATTCGAGATTACAAACTCTCTTATGATCGTGGAAGTTCTGCCATCTCCCAAAATGAACTTGTTTCTACTGTTCGGATCTGTCGATGTCATCCAATTCTCGATAGCATTAAGAATTCTATTAGGATCGGTGTCAGTAAGTACATTCCAACCCTCAGTAACTGTTTCTATCCATTCAGTATTTTTGCGAATTGTTATGCAGGGAATGCCCAACAAATATGCTTCCTTTTGAGCCCCACCAGAATCAGTTATTAGTTTATTAGCATTTTTTAGCAGGCTGATAAAATCAAGATAGCCAACAGGTTCGATTAAATTAACGTTTTTACATCTTTCCAACCTAGAATACAAATCCGTCGTCCTCAGCAGATTTGCTGTCCTTGGATGGATGGGAAATACTATTTTAGTCGTTTTTTTTCCTTCTCCCTCCTCTGATTCTCCTCCTTCCTGTTCTGAAAGAATTTCAAATGTACTAATTACTGAGATTAAGGCCTCTACAGAGCTAGTATTTTCGCTTCTGTGCATTGTAAATAAGTTATAGGATTTTGGTTGTAATTTCAAATTGTTTAAAATCACAGATTTCATTTCTGAAAGATGTGCTGCCTCTCTAACTATTTCCACGGATAAATCGCCAGTATTGATTATTTTCCCGAATACATGTTCTCTTTGTAAATTCATTACAGCACTCTCTGTTGGGGCAAACAAATAGTCGCTAATATGATCAGTCAAAACTCTATTGATTTCTTCTGGCATTCGCCTATCAAAGCTTCTTAGTCCGCTTTCGACATGACCAACCTTCAGCCCAAAGGTCTTAGCAGCTAATGCCCCAGCTAAGGTAGAGTTCGTATCACCATAAACTAACACCAAATCAAAACCATTGTTTTTCTCTTGAAAGACTTTTTCTAGCCTCTTTATCATCTCCCCAATTTGAAAGCCAGGTGTCCCAGAACCGACATCTAGATCAAAGTTCGGTTCTGGAATTCCAAATTCTTTAAAAAATATTTTAGACAAATTATAATCATAGTGCTGACCCGTGTGAACAATACTATGTGTTAGTTCATGACCTGAAGAATTGCTCAAGGCCTTATGAATAGGTGCAAGCTTAACAAAGTTTGGACGAGCACCTACAACTGACATGATTTTTTTCAATATGATCTCCTATGACTATGCATCAGTTCCGGTTCTCTATTTCTAAGGCGAATCGGAAATCGAACAAAAAGAGGATATTGTTTTGCATTATGTGTACACTCTAACGATATTGTTGTCCACTTACTAAATAAATCAGATTATTAATTTCTAACGTAACAATTAGGAAAAATGCTCAATACCGAACAATTCATTGATGTATTAAGTGAACATTCACATACAGACATAACTGTGGAGATAAAAAATGTATTGTCATAGATATTCGAGATCAATTATCCTTTATCCTTCCTTTGAGCAGGGCAGTGATTGTGTAAAGTATGGCACCAGTTGCTAATAAAACTACCCCTACGATTGCAGTACCGACAGAGACCAATATCAGATTAGTCGAAATGTATCTAGTTGTAGAAAAAAGCTCCAATGCCTTACTGGTAAAAACTGCAGCAATTCCAAGTAACACAATACCAGGTAAACCATAGAATGCCAACGGGTGACGTAAGGAAATAAATTGTATTAATGAATATAGCACCCCTATACCATGGGTAATAGGATTACGAGTAGATGGTCTTTCCACGTCATAGTTTACGGTAATCGGCACTTCAGTAATACGTAGAGACTTTTCCTTTGCGCGTAGCAAAATCTCAGTCGAGACAGCCATACCCTCTTCGTATAGGTTTATTTTTGTTAGAGCGTTTTTACCGTACGCTCTAAAACCACTTTGTGCATCAGTAAGATTACTATAAGATGCGACCTGAGCAAATTTGGTTATAGTTTTGATGCCAAAACTTCTGTAAGCCGGAATTCTATCTTTTTCTTCCAGAGTTAAAAACCTCGAACCTATGACTATATCGACACCCTGTTCTGTGAGAGGAAATACAAGCTCAGGAATCTTGTCTGGATCATGTTGGCCGTCTGAGTCAATCGTAACCATAATGTCAGCTCCCCTCTCTTTTGCAATCCGAAAAAGCGTGCCAATTGCGGAACCATAGCCTTTGTTTACAGAATGTCTTATAACAATGGCACCTGATTTACTTGCAACCTCACTAGTATTGTCTGATGAGCCATCGTCACAAACGATAACTTCCGTAGCATATTTCTGAGCTTTCTTTATTATATTTTCAACATTTTTGGATTCGTTGTAAGCTGGAATACAGATAATTACTCTAGGATTATTAGTATACGATACTTTTTTTTGTATTTCCGCATTAAACTCCAAAGTTAACTAATGTTCTAGAAGTAAGTGCAACTATAAATGTATTTCGTATTCTTGGGAATTATAAGGCTTATTACCATAAACTAGCTTTTCATCATTTCTAAGATTAAATAGATGAAACATTAGCACATTTTTCCCCTTCTCAGGTCATGCATGGGATGTATGTCTATTGGGAGATGAATTGGTGAGAAACCATTTAGCTACAACAGAAATGATCGGATTACTGATTAGATGTAATTAGAGTTCCTCGATAATTTGAGGTCAAGTACGCATAGAATTTAGAAACTTCTCAAAATAAAATAGGATTTCGAAATGAATATTCATTTCATGGTTATCTGTGTCTTTTCGTAATTGCACGGTGAAGAATAATTCAGGATTTTGGAAATAACTATATGAGGTGTGCTAGTACATTAATTATGACTATGACTACTACTTTTTATGTCAATCCCACTCTATTCTATAAATAATTGAATTAAAACCTCACCCATTTACATCTAGTAATATGAAATCACAGATATAGGGAAAAATTCTTCTTTAGGCTATGGATGTGGCCAGTTTCAGAGAATAAGAAATTGTTTGTCTATATGCGAACAAATAATTAAACAGAGTCTCTATATATGGACAAATTCTTAATAGAATGTTTATGATTGGGATAGATACAGAGGTAAGAAGAAATTCACGGATTGATGGAGTATAGCGACAATGGGATATAAAACAGACCTGCATATTGCTGTAATAGGAGTTGGAGGCTGGGGTAAGAATCACGCTAGGGTGCTGCATGATATGGGTGTTCTTTCTGCAATTTGTGATGCAGATTCAGAAAGAACAAAAAAAATAGCCGATCTTTATAAAACCAATGCTTATCTATCTATTGAAGAGCTACTTCAGAAGGAACGTTCCTTGGATGCTTGTATAGTATGTACACCTACGAAAACACACTCTATTGTTGCAAAAAAAGTAATAGATAATGGCATCAATATTTTTGTCGAAAAACCCTTGTCCTTTTCAACAATAGAGTGCGAAGAGATGGTTTCTGCTGCAAAAAAAAGAGGCGTTGTCCTCACGTCGGGTTATATTGAACGATTTAATCCAGCAGTACATGATTTTCGGGAAATTATAGATAAAAAGCAGTACGGCGACCTCATCATGATGGAGTTTCACCGAGAAAATAGAATGCCGTCACACATTCGGGATGTGGGTATAATCTATGATACTTCAGTTCATGACATAGATACGGCAATGTTTCTATTTAACTCTACTCCAACTATGGTTTTTGCCAGAGCC
>DATBHO010000079.1:0-1570 GCA_036557405.1 Nitrososphaeraceae archaeon | reverse complement strand
AATTAGAATTATCGAATTGGCGAATAAAAGAAACAAAAATTGGAAATTTATATATCAAATCAAGTCCATTATGAGAGGTCAAAAGAAATTAGAGTTAATAATATTATGTGATAACGGATTTCCAATTGGGCGATTTATTGATGGGGATGAGGACATATCACCAAATTTATGCCAGATACTGGATAATAAGTGCAGATGCCAACTCTTTGATATATTGGATATTGTTAGTGAAGAGGATCTGTCAAATTAAGAATAAGCACTCATGAAAATGAAAACTCCCATTATTCCTAAATCCAGACCGGCGTATGATCAATTGGTTATTTTGTCTTTTGTTTGAATTCAGTAAAGCCACACTTACCGCAGGTATTTCTATCTTTATGCTCAGCCATGAAAACACCTCTTCCACATCTAGGACAATCTCTCTTTTTTCGAGTTACCTTGTCACCAGAAATATCATAGAATGAATATATTTGAAATTTTGAATCTTTCTTTTTATCAGTCATAAACATCTTCTCAAGTATTACTTTGTCTTTCCCTTTTCTGAACTCTGCTGTTTTTGTTTAAGTTTTTGGGCCTTTTCTTCATCAATGATTTTTTTTCTTTCAGTCTTCTCCAAAAGTCTCATTGACAAGTATTTCGGTAAAGTTTCATTAGCAGTTTTTTCATCTGCATAAATATGAAAAAAGCCATTAACATCAGTACTGCCTTTATTGCATCTGATCTCTATTGGAACAATGGTCTTTAGATCAACTTTATTTGCATTAGATATTGTTTCAATTGCCTCTTTCTTTTTTATATTCCCAGGTACGTTCCTAAAAATGACATGGAGTTCTCTCCTATTCATTAATTGATTATCATAGTCACGTAATACTACCAATTCAGTATTCATATTAATGTACATCGAGTTAATTTTTACTCATATAAGGATTTCCAATTAAATTTAGTGAACTACTAGAAATACGGGTCCGATGGGAATGATATTCCCAGTAGCTCGATAAATGGGCTCATTTAAAATATTGTATGACTAAGGCACACAACAAGGATAATTTTATAGAAATTACTTCTCAAAGTATGAGGCTTAAATCGTACAAAAAACATTCACTTAATACTCAATTTATGATGTTTTTGGTTTGATAATGGTTAGTATTTAATAAGAATTTCCAAATAGTACAATTCAATTTAGGAAAAAAAGAATCAAAACTAAAAGATTTTGTAGAGATTTCAAATAAGCCCTTTAATCAAGGTAGAACTTTTGGTTGGGAATGATAACTAGAAACGTTTAACACTGGGTCACTTGTAATCTTTTCAACTGTCTCCGAATGTGTTCATTTTCTATCTGTCTCCTCATTTACCCCTTTTAGGACTCTACTTAGAACATCGTTAAATGACTCACCAGTACAACCTAAATTTTCCAGTTTTTCACGATTGGTCTTTGATATGAAATCGTTGTGTGATTTCTAAAATATTTGTAGTTATTCATATGTTACAAGACTCACACCAAAAGATACTAAGAGAAGTAAATCAATCAAGAACTGAAGAAAACCAATATCGTCGAATAATTGTAGATTAT
>DATBHO010000078.1:0-2478 GCA_036557405.1 Nitrososphaeraceae archaeon | reverse complement strand
TCGGTTAACAGATACTCCATTCATGCCTTGACTCAGTCAGGCCATAAAGATTCTGCTAAGTTTACAAAATTTGTAGAAAATGTAAATCGTGCTAATTCGACTGCATTCGCAAGTATTAAATTTCATACATTTGTTAACGATGCAAAAAGTAATGGTAGGATTTCAACTAGCTCACAATTGTTTGAACAAGAAATGAAATATTTACACGATAATGGCTTTAAGGTTATTAGAATTAGTGAGTTAGGTTTTATTCCTACAAATGATATGCTCTATGTAAAAAGACATCACTATAATGTTAATATTAGATCTTTACAGTATGAGAGCCTAGTTCAAGAATATAAAAAATGGCATTATTTAATAGCTCCATGACCAACTACTATACATATTCAATCTCCAAACCCACTACCAACGGATCGGTTAGCCATTCAATTTATTTGGATATGTTTTATGAAGTTAAAACTGAATTATATTACTTGTCAAGTTAAATATTGAAGTTAACACTACCATCAAGAAAAATTAATTAAATGAATACATGATAACCCATCCAAGATTAGGATTCTTTTATAGTCTACTAAAAAAGTAGTTCTGAGTACAAATTGATATGTGCATCACTCCCATAATGTAATAAGGTTAGGTAGCCTAAGAGTAGTCTCGAAGTGAATAAATTGAAGTTGATTAGTTATTCCTATTCCAATGGAAGGGATACTTTAATTCTATAACTTAAATCTATATTTCTATTAAAGAATGTATTTATAATTTCATGTAGAATAATTTTCTATTCGAATTGAGGTATATGATGTCACTTTTATTTACATTTATATTTATATTTTCTATGCTTGTTGGATTTTATTTTTCTGTTGTTATTCCCAATTATCAATCTTATGCACAAAAATCAAGCCCACTGACGACAGAAAATGTACCTACCAATATAAATAACATCATCACATCGTCTTCGACAAAGTTAGACACCGTTGGAACTAGCGTTGGGAAAGTCCCCAAAATAAAGATACTATCTCCGCAAGATGGTCAAAAAGTTACAATAACTGATGATAACCTTGTTGTCTTTGGTACTTCATCAGATGATAGGTTGAAGGATTGTAAGGTTTCAGTACTTTTGAATGGAATAAGGCCGTATCAAAATACTCTTGCGACAGGAAAATATGGGGCCAATGATTATTCTACTTGGAAATACAAGTTAGAACCGAACTATACTGTACTTAAAGAAGGACCTAACAAATTAACTGCAAAAGTTGCATGTCACAACATCCCTTACGATTTGAATAAATGGACAAGCATAGCTCTAACTGGTAGCAAAGAAGAAGTTCACAGAAATACCACTAGTGGTACCAAACCTTTGCCATTGGGAGTCTCGATTAAGATTGATAAAAATCCAATTAGTGTAGGGGACATTCAGACTATTACTGTAAAGGTTCTTGATCCTGATTCTAAAAATTCAGAGACTAGAGGAACTAAGGTGCATGGAGAAATTCTAGATTTATTATTGTTTCCACCTTCTTCTTATTCCTCTAAAAATTTAAATGCGGTTGTAGAACAATTTGATAGTAACACAGATAGAAACGGTGAAGTTTCATATTCGTGGAAGGTACCAGAAAATACCCCGATAGGTACGCCATATATAGTAAAAGTAGACGCATTATCTGACAAATATAGTGGGAGATCAGCATCAGATATATTTACAGTAAAACCTTCAAATAGCGATAATGTCTTTATTTTAGCTCAAGCCAGCAGGAACTTTACTAATGGTTTGAATGATAACATAAAGAATTTTACTCAGGAAATATTCAATGAAGTTAAAAGCAGCCTAAAGAAGAACCTATGATAAAAACAAACACAACAGTACCGGTTATGCACAGATTTGTGCATTTGCAGATCTTAGGATCGGCCTCGATGGACTATTATGTACACCCTAACATGTGATGTCATAACTAAAACTAGATTATACTGCCATAAATGGCTAATTTTAGGTCAATGAATTAATAATTGGCTAATAGTCATCCTTCATTCCTTAGAAGATATATTCATGCAATACTGCTGTAATTTACTCTATAATTTCTATTGTCTATTGTAAGTTCTGTGACTCTCATTGTATTAAGTCTGAAAGTAAGGGAGCTTTGAAATCGATCCAGAGTGAAACTACAACCGGCACTCTGTTCAATAGAAATCTCGATATGAGCAGAGCTTTGCTTTTGAACATCTTGTCGACTAGCCATAAGATATACTCCAATTTTAATTTCAAATCCTGGTATCTTTTCACACAGCTCAATTCACTCATTTTTGGTATATCAATATAAGTTGCAAGAAGAGCGATAAGGAACTGGCAAGACGATAATAAAACTTATCTGTATCTTTCAGTCACACAATGGTTAATTTTATGCCAGACAATAATTATGAAAAAACGGTCGATATCATTTTTGGTAGATGGAAAAGTCAGATACTATATACTGGAGTCAAACTAGG
>DATBHO010000077.1:0-50274 GCA_036557405.1 Nitrososphaeraceae archaeon | reverse complement strand
CTAATCTTCGACCTTTTTATTTTTTCTTGGAGTAGCATACAACCTTGAATTAAGGTTTCGGGTCTTGGTGGACAGCCAGGTACATATACATCAACAGGGACAATTCCATCAACTCCTGGAAGTACATTATAAGAATCTATGTACAGTCCTCCTGTAATTGCACAAGCACCCATAGCAATTACATATTTTGGATCTGGCATCTGATCATAAACCATCCTCAACCTTGGAGCCATCTTTCTAGTTACGGTACCTTGAACAACTACCAAATCGCACTGTCGTAATGAACCAAATGCTTCAATTATTCCAAATCTCTCAACGTCATATCTTGGACCAGAAGCTGCTCCAAACTCAACACTGCAGCATGCAGTTTCCAAATGGACTGGCCATAGTGACCAGATTCTTCCCCAGTTTATTGCATATCCTAACGGCTGGTCCAATGCTCTTGTAAGAACGTCCCCTAGTTTTCCAACCATGAGATTAAAATTAGTTGGATTTACTAGATCTTTTATCATTAGTGTATCTCGACCTCCAGTTCACATTCATCATACTTTGTACTTAGATCAATAAACCCAAAAACTACCAAATGCCCTTCCTCCCAGAAAGATAGAGTGCGTAACCCATGGCAGAAAACATTATAGCAAGAAATCCAATTATTGGAAGCGTTGCTGAACGCGGGATTGAAAAGAGTGATGCTCCCCATGCGTATAAGAAAAGGGACATGACATCGAAAACGACAAACATGAGAATATAAGAGTAGTATTGCATCATAAAGTGACTCCTCCCCTCGCCGGAAGGCATCTGACCACATTCCATTGGCAAAAACTTTACAGGATTATATCTTCGTCTTGGTGACACCAATTTTGACAAAAACAAAACTGGAATAGTGGCAAGTAACCCAAATCCAAGCATATACATTATAGGTGCAAACTGGCTAACACTTTCTCCAGCCAAGACTAACCTTGTGTTTTCTGAATCATATAAAAATCTTGCTTATCAATTATTTGCCCAAAATTAATCCAAATAGCTGTTTTGCAGTAGCGTGCGGGTGAGTAAGTATCAGCTTCATTAATTTACCAGTAGTGAATTGTGCCTTTATGAAGTCAACAAACTCTTCAACCGTCATTTGCCTGATGATTTCAACTTCTCTATCCCAAGAATCATTATTCATCTTCAACCATCTTGATTGAACCTTAAGTGATGATTTTATTTTAGAGCTAACACGTTCTTTCCAGAGTATTTCGTACTCTCGTAACGATTCTCTTGTACAACCCATCAATAGTGATTTCGCCCCTATCTCACCAGCTATTTTCCCAAATTCTAATGCAAACCTTATACCTTCAAGAACAAGCGGGTTAGCCTGCCCCGCTGAGTCTCCTACCAACAACAACCCGTCAAAAATGGTAGCATTACGAGAACCTTCATTTGGGATGAAACCATAATGGAATTCAATTGGCTGAATATTTCCAAGCTCTTCTAGTGGTTTGAGCTTGGCTTCCAGAATTGAATTCAACAATTTAATAGGATCAGAAGTTGATTCCGGACGTCCTACACCTGTTCCTATTCTTACACGTTGTTTTGATATTGGAAAGATCCATGCGTAGCCGGCATCTGAGTATTTATCTCCAACCATCAAAGTCCAAGTTTCAGGATCTACTTCATCACAGTAGCATTCGTATTCAGCACCTATTCCATATCTTTTCCAATTATGAGTAATTCCAGCTCTTCTTGCTACAATACTATTAAATCCACTGGCATCAATTACCAGTTTTGAATCAAATTGGACTTTTCCCTTAGGGGTGTTAGCTAGAATCCCAGTGATTTTATCAGAATGAGTTATTGCAGATTGTACTTCGCTTCTCACGGATATTTCCGCTCCTTCCCTAGCAGCTAACGTTGCTAGATATTGGTAAGTAGCCCTGACATCCAAGACACAAGACCTTGGTGTGCTTCCACAAAGAATGATCTCTTTTGATGGAGAGATAATTCTAAAGTTCTTGATTGGATTATAATATTTTTCTGGTATTTCAAGTCTTTTCATGTCTTCTATCCAAGATACTCCACTAGTTCGAATGTTCTGTCCTATGGAATCATCTTTTTCTAAAACAATAGTTCTGGCATTTTTCCTTGCCGCAGAATACGCAGCTGAAAGACCTGCAGGTCCACCGCCCACAACTACTATGTCGTACTTTTTCATAAAATCCACTTAGCGATCAGCTGATCAACTATTGAACTTCAATCCAAAGTCATATTTTAAAGTAATGAGAATCACTTAATCATCAACGCTTTTATTCTGCTACCTTGATGATTTAGTTATATTAAATTTGACAGAAAATGAATTATCACGTCCTAATCTTTTGAAGGAAGGAACGACAGCTCCAGATTTTTCTTTTAAGTACAAGAATCAAACAATGAATTTATCTGATTTTAGGGATAGAAAAGTAGTGTTGTATTTTTATCCCAGGGATTTTACAACAGGCTGTACAACAGAAGCTTCAGAATTTACTAGAGATTATGATAAATTCAAAAGTACCGACATTGAAATAATAGGGGTGAGTCCAGATACCGAGGAGTCACATGAAAAATTCAAGGAAAAGATGAACATACCTTATCCCCTAGCCGCTGATGTAAACAACACCATTTCAAAAAAATACGGAACTTACGGATTGAAAAAATTCATGGGTAAAGAGTACATGGGAGTTAACAGGACGACCTTTCTGATAGATGAAAATTGCAAAATAGTTAGAATTTTCAATAAGGTCAAACCGATGGGTCACAGTAACGAAGTCCTCGAAGCTTTTGGGATCACAAATTAATTGATTAGTACAGATGCGAAATCTCGTTATCTAACACGGACATTGAAATCTGAAGATACTTCAATGTACCTTTTAAGGTATCAATAATTTTGTTTTCTGTTCTTCCTTGGTGATAGCCAATCAAAATTGCAGAAGTGGTTATTAAAATTTGCTCGGAATACTTATTCCACTCTAAAAAATATTTATTGAATTTATCAGAGTGTTCTGATTCTATTTCCGCCATTAGTTTGTTCAATTTTAGAAATAATGTAATAATTATTACGCGTAATTTTTGTAACGTTAGTTTGACCTGCTCTTTGTCAGGAATTGACTGTATCTCATGACAAATCTTACATTGATAATAATCAAGATTCTTAGCAACGCTTACTGTTCCAAGTATAGCAGGGATTCTAAATTGCACATATCGTACATTCATGGAAGCTTTTACAAACAACACATCTTCTCTATGAATGGCAAATTGATCTGTTGTAATTCCATCTTTGGCTACAATAGAAAAACACTTTGAATTTTCTATATAGTTTTGCACTATTGCATGAATTATATTGAACATTAAATATAGGGCTATAAAAATTTAGAACTAAATTTAAATTTCATTGTCTGGAAGCAGATACTAGTTCTTCAATATGTTGCAATATCTTGATATGATGTTCTTCATCAACTACAATGCTTTTCAATAAAGATTTTGATTCTAAATCGTCAGCAAGTGCTTCACACTTTAGTAACAGATCCCTTGATTCCTTTTCTTCATCTATCGACTTAATAATTCCTTGTTTTGTCAGATTTAAAGTGCTACTAGCACCTTCAATGGCTGTCATCATAGTAGATATATATTCAATGTGTCGCAATCCATCATCAAGCAATTTGTGTATATAATTCCTAATTATGCCGTTGTTCAATCTACTTAACACTGACATGTAATGATTCATTTCTTTCACTTCCGCTTCATGTTGTGATTTTAATAAAGCATATAGATCTTGTTTTCTTTTTAATAATAAATCCACATCCAATATGATAACCTATGGAACAATTGATAAAAAATCTATCGAATCTACTTCGGTTGATCTAAATTATTTAAATAACATATTTTCGAAAACTCACATGATTGTTAGGTAATACTAAATTGTGCGACTGTAAATGTCACGTCAAGCATGGACACAAATCACTTTGCGAAAAATGCATTGAAAAGCACAAGACTTCACATTATTATAAGATATTGAAATAATTTTCCTAAATGATATTTATTGGTTGAATGCGGGAGATGGGATTTGAACCCACGAACCCCTAAGGGATAAGAGCCTCAGTCTTACGCCGTTGACCAAGCTGGGCGACTCCCGCATAGGTTTAGCGGTTCAAAAATCGCTAATTTGAATATTTGCTATATAAGCACTAAAGTACCAAATACATGGTTTTTATAAGACACCTGAAAATAAGAAGGCATTGCTGATACCTGTAAGATGTTTTACCTGTGGAAATGTAATAGCTAATAAGTATAGTGAATATTCAAACAGAATCAAAGCTGGAGAAGACCCGGCGCAAGTCATGGACTCGCTCAATATCAAAAGATATTGTTGCAGAAGAATGTTTGTCTCAACTGTTGAAACTATATACCAGGTAATACCTTATTACGAGGCACTTCGCAGGCGTATGTCGGAAATTGAATCAGAAATAGATTAAACTTGAAGAAATATGCCTTCAATTTCATCATTGAAAGGAAGAATAGTTTTTAATAGCAGAGGCTCAAGGTCAATAGAGATAGATGTAATTACAGACAACAAGTTTATGGGTAGGGCGTGTGCACCTTCGGGAGCTAGTGTAGGAAGTCATGAGGTCCCGAGTTTTATTGATAATGATCCAGGTTTAACCCTTCTGACCTTTGATACAAATATGCACAAATTTATCGGGGTTGAGGCCTCGAATCCGAGGTCTATCTTTGAAATTCTAAAATCCATAGATTCTACTAATGCTTTTAGTAGGACTGGCGGGACTGTTGCGTACGGGCTGAGCATTGCCGCTGCAGCTTCTGCTTCAATGTCACTGAATCTGCCACTATTTGCAATGTTGAATAAAAAGGGTCCTTATCGATTTCCCTATCCTCTAGGAAACATCGTTGGGGGTGGATCGCATGCTGGACCTGGTACCCCCGATATTCAAGAGGTATTAGTTTGCCCAACAGGAGCCAAAGGGATCTTGGAGGCTCTACAGATGAATTTCGACGTCCATAAAGAGGTCAGAATACTATTGGAAAAAAAGGATAAGAAATTTACCTATGGAAGGGGTGATGAGGGTGCATGGGCTCCAAATTTGAATAATGATGAAGCAGTATCACTTGTTGCCCAGGCCGTGGAAAACTTAGGATTAAAAATAGGGAAGGATATGGCTTTAGGAATTGATTTTGCAAGTTCCTCACTGTGGGACTCTAAAAGGAAACTCTATGATTATTCAAGACAGGGATTAGTCAGGAACACCGAAGAACAGATCGACTTCGTTGAGAATTTAATCAAGAATTATCAACTAATTTATGTAGAAGATCCTGTGAACGAAGATGATTTTGAAAGTATGGCTATAATAACTAAAAGAAATAATCAGTGTTATGTTACTGGGGATGATATGCTAGTTACAAGTTCTGGAAGGGTAGATGAAGCTTGCAAATACGGGGCATGTAATGCTGCAATTTTAAAAGTTAATCAGGCAGGTACTTTATACAATGCCCTAGATTTTGCCGATAATTGTACGAAAAATAATATTAAAATAATAACATCACACAGATCTGGCGAATCTGTTGATGCACATTTATCTCACATAGCAGTAGCAACATCTTCAAAAATGATTAAAACTGGAGTTGTTGGTGGGGAGCGAGTATCCAAGTTAAATGAACTATTAAGACTTTCAGAGTATGATTTAATAAAAGGCATGATAGATTTGTCTGTTAACTAAAATGTCAAGTGCAAACCAAGAAGAAAATACTGATGGTTCTTCTATTGAACATAAGAATCAAGAATCTGAAGAGACATTTAATCAATCAAATGTTGACACTGTTGGTCAAAGCGAGGAAATTGAAAATGATAATCTAGAAAAAATGATACTTTCAACAGGAATACGCGTAGGCACTCCTGTAAAAACTAAATTTATGTCTCCCTTCATAGTTCGTGCAAATCCAGAAGGCCTTTATATTCTAGATATCAGTAAAACACTTACCAGAATAGATATTGCTGCAAAGTTTATTGGAAGATCGGATATTTCCAAAGTCATAGTCACGTCGGCCAGAGAATATGGAAAAACTCCTGTGCAAAAGTTTTGTGAGTCAACTGGAGCATTTGGAATAATAGGACGTTTTATGCCTGGAACCTTTACGAATCCATCATTGTCGAGCTATATGGAACCCCAGATTGTTATTGTCACCGATCCTCAAGCAGATCAGCAGGCGGTACTGGAAGCAACAAGGGCTGGAGTTCCAGTTGTTGCTATTGCAAATAGCGACAACGTTACATCCAATGTGGATTTGGTTATTCCCGCAAATAATAGAGGTAGAAAAGCCCTTGCAACCGTATACTGGTTACTTACGAGGGAAGTTCTGAAGAAGCAGGGGAAGATAAAGTCGGATAATGAGATGAAGATATCGATAGACGATTTTGAGACCAAATTGGTCGAAGAGATATCTTGAAATCATACGTTAGAGAACCCGCTGTCTCAGGAATATTTTATCCAAAAAATCGTAATGAACTAAATGAGAATCTTGAATCATTATTTAAAGATGTAAATTTTGGTCCCGGAGAGTTACCACCTTCTAGCAATAATGAGCAGATTTACGGAATAGTCTCTCCTCATGCTGGCTATATGTATTCGGGTTCAGTAGCGGCAAATGGGTATTACCAATTATCATCATCTGAATTTGAATCGGCCATAATACTTGGTCCAAATCATTACGGCTTGGGTACGGATGTAGCAATTATGGATAATGGTTCTTGGAAAACACCTCTAGGTGAAATAGAAATTGATACAGAATTGGCTCATGATATACACCAAAATTGTGGACTAGTAAATTATGATGAATTAGCACATTCCAGGGATCATAGTATTGAAGTTCAACTCCCATTCCTTCAATACATTAGACAAGGGTTCAAAATAGTACCGATAACATTGATTGATCAGGGGAAGAACACGAGCATGAAGCTTGGTAACGGAATATATAAATCAATAAAAAAAAGGAATTTGATTTCGATAGCCTCATCTGATTTAACGCATTACGAACCAAATAATCAAGCTCATGAAAAAGATAATCTCCTTATTTCTGCAATTCTTTCTTTGGATATAGAAAAATTTTACTCTATATTGATTTCATTTAATGTAACGGCATGCGGATATGGTGCGATTGCTACAGTTATGGAAATCTCAAAAAGAATGGGGGCTACAAAAGGTAAGTTACTAAAATATGCAACGAGTGGAGATATAGTAGGAGATAATAAATCAGTAGTGGGCTATTCCTCAATATTATTTGTATGAATGACCATTTAAAGGAAGCTGTGTCATCAGCACCTGCAAAGGTAATACTCTTTGGAGAACATTTTGTAGTTTACAAAAACCCAGCAATTGTGGCAGCAATAAATAAACGCATTAAGGTTCATGCACAAGTTAACGACAATATGCACATTAATATTAAATCTGGAGAATATTCGCTAAGTGAACGTACAACAAGTAACGCAGACCCTGTTTTGGCGCCTGATGAAAGTTTATCATTTCTATATCCAATATTCAAGTGTGCAAAACATGTTTTATCTGAACAAAATAACCATAACGTAGGAATCAATTTGGATGTTAATTCCCAAATTCCTTATGGAGAAGGTTTGGGATCATCTGCAGCATCGTGTGTTGCAACAGTTGCAGCACTTTATTCCTTGTTTTCAAATCGAGATAGGGATCGGATTTACGGCACCGCAAAAACTATGGAGAGAATTATACATATGAATTCTTCAGGGATAGATTGTTACGTGTCCACATTCGGAGGAATAGTGAATTATGAACCAGACAGAGGATTCATCAATATAGGAATTAAAAAGAACTTTACGCTACTAATTGGGACTACCGGAGTAAAGCATGCTACAGGAGAAGTGGTATCGCAGGTTAGGCATTTTAGGGAAAAAAACATTACTCTCTTCAAAGAGCTTTCTTCCAAGGCCCGTGTGATCTGCAAGAGGGCTTTGAATTCAATGCTTGAGGGCAATGAAGTGGAACTTGGGAATCTGCTAACAGAAAATCACAGGCTATTGACCCTCCTAGGCGTATCACATCCTATGATTGAAAAATTGATTGAAAGTTGTCTAGACAACGGAGCTTTGGGCGCTAAATTGACAGGTGCAGGCAGAGGAGGAGCGATTATAGCACTGATCCCTTCAGAATCAAGCAAGGAGATATCAGATAGAATTAGCAAAGGTTCAGAAAAGTGGATGTTAGTTGAATTTGATCATAATGGCGTAGCTTTTGGTTAATTCTAGTAAATTATCAAAATTTAAATTTATTTAAGAAAACCTAACCTTAATGCGGCAGGATCTTGTTCTAATTAAACTAGGAGGCTCTGTTGTTACCCATAAAGAAAGAGCTATGACTATCAATAAGAGAGCTATAGATCGAATCATTGAGTCACTCTTAACTGTAAAAGTTCCAATCATACTTATTCACGGCGGAGGATCGTTTGGTCACTATTGGTCTTTAAAATATGGAATGCATTCTAAACCCGAGCGATATTCATCAGAAGGCATAGCCGTCGTTCATGAATCAATGATTTCATTAAACCAATTTATAATCAAATCAATGTTAAAGTTAAAAATGAACCCGTATCCTATTCCCCCCTTTTCGCTTATTTTGGGCAAAAAACCATTCCTGAAGAAAATTTTTGAATTGGCTCATATGACTAAAGATAAGATTGTACCAGTTACGTACGGTGACATTGTATACAGAGCATGTCATAAATACTCTATTCTGTCTGGTGATGAATTGATGACTTTGATTTCCACAGTATTAAGACCAAAAAAGGTAATATTTGCAATTAACGTAGATGGAATATACAAAGATCCTCAAGCTAAGAATGTAATACATACAATTGATGAAAAAGCGCTCATCAAATTTTCAGATGTCAAATTAGACATAACAGGCGGTATGAAAAGAAAAGTTCGTGAAGCGTCAAAGATTTCACTTGCTGGAATGGACGTGCATTTTGTAAATGGATTCAAACCTGAGAGACTCTTAAAAATAATCGAGAACGGAGAAACGGAAGGTACAGTAATAAAGGGAAAAAGGTCCAGTATCGGAAATGCCCGATGAATCTAACTTTCCTTCAGATATTGAGGTTATAAAACAACGTAAAAAAGAAGGAATAATTATTCCTTTAACTAGGAACGTTCAAGCAAAAGAATCATCAACGTATTTGGAAGATGTCAAATTAATCCATAACGCATTACCAGAAATCGATTACGATAAGATCGATATCAGTCAAAAATTTCTTAACCACAAATTCAGTGCTCCAATTATCATTGATTCAATGACTGGAGGAACTCCAGAAGCTACGAAGATAAATTCAAGGCTTTCCTTAGTTGCAGAAAAATTTGGTCTGGGTATGGGACTTGGGAGTCAGAGGGCCGGACTGTTGAGCAACGAGCTTTCTGAAACGTATTCAATTGCAAGATCGAATGCACCGAGTTCATTTCTCGTTGCGAATATAGGAGGAGCGCAGCTTTCTAAAGGGTTGAAAATTCAAGACATAAAGAAAATGATTGACATGATTGAAGCAAATGCACTTGTTGTGCACTTGAATCCTCTTCAAGAACTAATTCAACCAGAAGGAGAACCAAAATACAAAGGTGTTTTGTCAAAAATTAAAGATATTTGTGAAAATTTTGATATTCCGATAATAGTAAAAGAGGTGGGGGCTGGCATTTCTATGGAAGTTGCTAAAAGACTAGAATCTGCCGGGGTTTCAGCTATTAATATTGCTGGTTCCGGCGGAACCAGCTGGGCTGGTGTAGAAAAATTAAGGGCAGAAACCGCTCATGATGTTGATAAGATAAATTTGGGAGAATTGTTCTGGGATTGGGGTATCCCGACTGCGTTAAGCTTAATGGAAGTGAGAAATTCAGTTAAACTACCTATTATTGCTTCAGGTGGAATTCGAAATGGCCTAGAAATTGCAAAGTGCATCACATTAGGTGCAAACATGTGTGGAATGGCCTTCCCCTTCCTTAAATACGCTTCAAAATCCTTTGAAAGCTTATGTGGATTTACTAATAAGACACTTACTGAATTGAAAAGTACGATGTTTCTTGTGGGATCTAAAAATATAGCTGAATTAAGCAAGTCAAGATTCATAGTTACTGGAGAATTAGCAAAGGTGAAAAAATGGATATTCTGAAGTCTGATCTTAATGACGTGGTATCAAGAGTTAGAAAATTTACACTATCTGTTCTTGATGGTCAACCAATCAGACTGTATGACGCAGCCAGTACATATTTGACTAGCGGAGGGAAGAAGCTCAGGCCATTTATGGTCATAAAGAGTTGTGAAATGTTTGCCGGCGAAGAAGAAAAAGCGCTACCTGCAGCTGCTGCGGTAGAACTAATCCATAATTTTTCGCTTATTCATGACGATATCATGGATAATGATGATATTCGTCATGGGGCGTCTACAGTCCATAAAAAATATGGCTTACCTATCGCCCTTATAGCAGGAGATATTTTATTTTCTAAAGCATTTCAATTACTGTCTATATACGGAAAAAAAATTGGACATGATGATTCCATAATAGCGGAGATGAATAGAATTCTGTCTACAGCATGCGTACATGTGTGCGAAGGTCAAGGTCTCGATATTCAAATGGCATCCAGTAACAAGATTCCGACTATAGATGAATACGTTGACATGATAAGAAAAAAAACTGCTTCTCTCTTCGAAGTTTCTTGTGCGCTAGGTGTTCTGTGCTCTGCAAATCCGTTTGTTGGTAACGTAGACAACCTTTCTATGTTTGGACGATTTACTGGAATAGCCTTTCAGCTAATAGACGATTTAATAGGGGTGACGGGCGATCCCAAACTCACCGGAAAAGCAGTTGGAAATGATATAAGGGAGGGGAAAAAAACCTATCCGATCTTGTTAGCATTAGAGAATGCTGACACTTATAAACGAGAAAAAATTATGAAGGTTTTTGGACATAAAGGAGCAAATCGCGATTATGTTGAGGACGCAGTTTATGCAATATCTTCATTGAACATAGCAGAAGAAGTAAGGAGAACAGCTCATCAGAATATGATTAAAGCTTTTGATTGCATAAAAAAATATGATGAAACAAGTGCAAAAAATGCTCTCATATCTTCTGCAAAGTTTATAGTCGAAAGGAGTCTATAGACTTATGAACAGTAACGAAGATATACACAGATTAGTTAATGCTATAGCGCTTAAAAATGCCTCTGAACATTCTGGAAGTACAAACGTAAATACTGTTCTTTCCAGGATACTTGGCTTGAAGCCTGAATTAAAAAGTCAATTAAAGAGCCTCGTAGAAGAAATAAGTATAGTTGTAGATTCCGTAAATAGGTTAGAATTAGAACAACAGAAAAAATCTTTAGAAGATTTAAGTTCTGTTGATACCATTCTTGGTTTGAAAGCTAGACAGGATCCTATCCAATCCCATACGCTCCCCGAACTTCAAATGACAAGTACTGGAGTAGTTACCAGATTTCCACCAGAACCTAATGGCTATCCTCACATAGGTCATGCAAAAGCGGTCATTATAGATGATGAATACGCCCGGATGTATAATGGTAAATTGATTCTACGTTTTGATGATACTAATCCAATGAACGAAAAACTAGAGTACTATGAAGCCATAAAGAATGATTTAGAATGGTTAGGAATTAAACCTGATATTATAAAAAATACATCTGATGACATACTCATTCTACATGAATACGGAAAAAAATTGACAAGGAACGGAGATGCTTATGTGTGTACATGTGATAGTAACAAAATTCACAAGTTGAGAATGCAACAACTTGAATGTCCATGTAGGGCAAATATTGACAATTCAAACTATAACATAGAGAGGTTGGATAAAATCTTTGACGGGACCTACCATCAAAACGAAGCCATTATTAGATTCAGAGGAAATATGCAGGATAAAAATACAGTTATGAGAGACCCAACACTCTTCAGAATCATCGAAGCGCCACATCCTCTTTTGGGCGATAAAGTACGAATATGGCCCACCTATGATTTTGCTGCACCGGTTGAGGATAGCCTGGATGGGGTCACTCATGCGTTAAGGACTAAGGAGTATGAATTACGAAATACATTATACCAAACCATACTTGATAGATTGAAATTAAGGAGACCGCTAGTTGTTGAATTTTCCAGACTAGAATTTGAAAACATGCCAGTTTCTAAAAGAAAAATTAAACAATTGTTAGACGATGGCGTTATCACAAGTTGGGATGATCCTCGTCTACTCACCCTATCAGCAATGCGCAAGAGGGGATTTGATCCCAAGGCAATTAGAAGTTTTGTGTTGAGCCTGGGCCTAACTTTGGCAGAGACAAAACCCCCATTCAAGGCATTGGAATCGATGAATAGAAAAATAATTGATCCCTTATCTATTCGATTATTTTTTGTGAAGGACCCCATAATGTTAACTGTCGATGGCGCCAAAAATATGAAGGTAACATTATACAATCATCCAACAAATAATCTTGGAACAAGAGAAGTTGAAGTTTCCACTGTTTTTTACATTTCGCGTGATGACGCTAACCTTCTTGCAGAAGGTGAACAAGTCAGACTAATGGAATTGTATAATATAAAAATAGATCGAATAGTCGTGGAGCACGACAAAAATAAAGTAATTACTGCTTCTTATCTTAACAATGAAATATTTCGAAATATGAAGAAAATACAATGGGTATCAGATAAGAGCATGACAAAATACAATATTCTTATCCCATATGAGCTGTATCAAAATGACAAGCTCAATCCCCGTAGCTTAGAAAGCGCTGAAGGATTAGCTGAGGCTTTTGTATTGCAATTAAAGCCCCATACTCCGGTACAATTTATTAGATTTGGTTTTTGTATAACTGAGAATAACAAATCATCTGCAATTTTTATACATAGGTAGACAAAATGAAAATAGGTAGCATCAGGATAAAAGGTTTGGGAGAAACTTATGGAATAATCTCTTCGGATGGTAAAAGTATTATTACAAAGCTCGATTTTCAAGAACAGACTGGCGTACCAATTCCCCAAAC
The DNA here is from genome assembly GCA_036557405.1 of Nitrososphaeraceae archaeon. Classification (GTDB taxonomy): domain Archaea; phylum Thermoproteota; class Nitrososphaeria; order Nitrososphaerales; family Nitrososphaeraceae; genus TA-21. The sequence goes on along the minus strand of DATBHO010000077.1, from coordinate 37,184 downwards.
AATTAAGGAATTTATACTTAGAGGATGGATAAATGAAGTGAAAAAATATATTAACGATATTAATTTTAGTAACACACTCAACGATACTGACCTGCTCGTTCCAATTCCGGACCCATCAAAAATAATTTGTTTAGCATTCAACTATTATGATCACGCAAGGGATGCTGGACTTACTCCTTCAGATGAACCAGTTATTTTTATTAAACCAAGAACCGCATTGAACCACCCATTTAATGATGTTGTATGTCCGTCTTTTGTAAAACGCCTTGATTATGAAGCAGAATTGGCGGTTATAATTGGAAAGAACAGTAAAAATATCGAACCTGGAAATGCCGCTGATTGCATATTTGGATATACTATCCTCCACGACGTTTCTGCAAGAGATATCCAATTCAAGGATAAGCAGTTTACTAGAGGCAAGAGTATTGACACATTTGCACCGTGCGGGCCTTGGATAACAACAAAGGACGAAATTAACGATCCCCAAAATCTACAAATTGTTACAAAGGTGAACGGGGAAATTAGGCAAAATTCTTCTAGTAGCAAGATGGTAATTTCAATTGAAAGAATAATCTCGAGTCTGAGTAAAGTAATGACATTGGAAGCTGGAGATATTATATCCACGGGAACTCCAGCAGGCGTTGCAATGTCAATGAAGGAACCAAAGTATCTAAAAAACGGTGATATTGTGGAAATAACAATTGAAAATTTAGGAACTATTAGAAATCGAATAACCTTTGCATAGCGTGAAATTACAAGTTATCGTCATTACAATTCTTCCTTAAACGAACTACTTCTTTCTCCAAAATATGACTGTAAGTCTTGTATAATTCCATTAAGGTGGATCTAATACTAGCTAATTGAATTGAGATATTAAGAGACTGTAAACAGGTATCCATTGAGCGCTCTGTTGCAAATAAATTCATTGATTCCTTAAAAGATTCTAGTAATAATTGATGTTCTGAACTATTTTCATTAATCATTTTTTCAAGATCCTCTACACTTTTTAAATCATTTTCTGGAAAATCGTGCAATTTGAACATATAATACCTATATTGATATTGAGAAATATATTCGGATCACTGGTACTAACCCATTTTTTTAAGATAAGACGGATGCCGGGAGTTTAAATTAAAAATGTATTTATTTGCCGGCTCGAGTTCAAAGTTGTATGGTGGTAGACAATAAGGGCATAATATCGTATATACGTGTATTAAAGGAAGATTTGATGATATTCAGAATAAAACCATCTGAAGGTAATGTTCCTGATTTTAAGGCTGGTCAATTCGTAACAATAGGATTGCACGTGCCTTCTGAAGGAAAGATAGTAAGAAGGGCTTATTCGATAGCTTCACCCCCAGAACAAAAAAATGTATTTGAATTAATAGTGAGGTGGGTAAAAAAGCCGGTTCCAGGACGCTTAACTACTGAATTATTCAATAGAAGAGAATTTGATGAAATATTATGGGTAAAACCAACAGGGGCCTTTACCATAGATGATAAGAAACATGATGGTACTCCTGATAACAGAAGAATGGTCCTCATAGGTGGAGGAACAGGACTTGCGCCATTTATATCCTATGCGCTTCATCTAAAGGCAACGAACAGCAAGCGGGAGATTGTTATTTTGCATGGTGCCAGTTATGTTGACGAACTTAGTTATAGGGAACTCTTGACTGATCTTGAAAATGAAAGTTTGGATAGTGGAAAAGACAGGTGGAATTTCAAGTATCGTGCCAGTATAAGTAGACCTCAAGAATGGTTCAACAGAAGTTGGAATGGACAGAAGGGTAGAGTTGAATCATTTTTACGGCCAAAATTAGGAACGGATAAGTCTCCTCTTGAAGAGATGGTTGGAGAGTCAGTTACTCCTGATAATACTATCTTTTACGTCTGTGGGTGGCAGGGAACGGTTGATGGCGCATTGGATTATCTAATACCAAAAGGATTTGTAACAGAAAGAAATAAGAGGAAAGATGGAAGTTATGATCTCAAGTTTGAATCTTATGGATAGATTCAGAAAAGCAGAGGAATTAAGTTACTTTTCAAACCTTAACCTTATATCAAGGATAAAAGTGAACATTAGTAGAAATGAAATTTGAGTATGAAGAATTTTCCACTATTGAAGAATTATTCTTATATCTTGTGTCCGTTGCACCGTATATGAAACAGGTACTACCGGCTAGTTCTTACAAAGGATACGTATTTTCAATTCTGCCTCTAACTCCTGTTTCTGGCGACATTCTTATGATGATTTATGCTAAAGGAAATATGGAACCGGGATTAGTAGAATTTGATATCTCAACCAAGAAATACAAAACCGTTTCATCGGTTGAAAGAGCTGATAAGAATTATTTCATTATACTGAAGCCCGCATTAGCAACAATTGCTGATAGTGCCATTAAAGCAATTGAAAGTTTTGCCAAGAGTTAAAGATAAAGTTAATCTTTCGTTCTATAATTTTGGAGATAATGATTCTGACACAGATCTGCTTCTAGAATATCTCTCGACTATATCTTCTGGAATCTGGCCATTAAATAATTGCTTTGACAAACCCTTTAAGTACCTCATAATTGCCCATGTCCCAGCCTTTATCAATAAGGCCATAAAGACTTTCATAGCAGGTCCGTATGTCTTATTTCGAATAATTATTGGGATTATGTCATTTATGACTTTTAAATTAAATTGCCAACACTTCCAAAATAAGGTAAATTGTGATTCATTCAAATTCCCAAAATGCATCGAATTTCTTTCAGAAAAATCCTGGTACAAAAGTGGGGCCACAAGACCGCTCATTTTCATACGACTAAAATCATCTATCAAATCAATCGTATATTGTGTTTCGTCCGGAGTCTCATCAGGCCATCCAATAATTAATGTCAGGGCTGGAAACCAGTGATTTTCGTTCAAAATCCTACATCCTTCTCTCACTACTGCACCCCATTCGTCAGGTTGATAGGGTTTTGTCTTTACACCAAGATGTTTTCTAACCATTCGTGGTGCCACTGTTTCAACACCAAGATTTGTAGCTAGCCATCTACCATTCGAATCCATGTCATTTATCTTAGAGAGGTCTCTTATTAGATCAGGAGATGATGCAACAGCAGATAACGTCATGTGAGTGGTTCCTATAAAATTTGCACCTGTTTCCTTTAAGCCCCTCCAGATATACTTAATAGCATCTGCGTTAGGAATAAAATCCTTATTATCACAACCATATAGTAACATTTCATCCGATTGCAGCCAGATGGAATCAAAACCGTACTTTAAGTTTATTCTCGCTTCATCCTGCAATCTTTCTAATGGAATATCTTTCTTTGATCGTTTATTTACATCGCAAAAGTCACAACCTCTTCCACAACCTCTCATTGCCTCCACCAGTGAGTTTACTGTAGGGCCTTGAATCGGAGGAATGTTTTCAATATTTCTTACAAATGTATGAAGCAGCTCTGGTGCATCACTAGATTCAAGATCGTGAAAAAGGTCCAATGCAAGTTCATCCGCTTCTCCGATTACTACTGTGTCAATACCATGTATTTTCATTCTATCAGGTTTCGCAAGTTCCCACGAACCGTTTCCACCTACTACAACCTTAAAGTCGTATTTCTTTTTTAATTGAATAACAGAAGCACACATTTTTTTGAATTTCATTGCAACATATGATAATTTTTCAGGCGACATAGTTGTCGTTACTGGTGCCATTCCCAAAGGGTCCATAACGTTAATTCCCACTACAGTGGTGCTAGGACCAATGGACTTTTCCAACATCTCTGGATGGGAGATTACGATTTCGTCTCTTTGATATTCCTTTAATAACGCACTTTCTATTCTACGAAGACCGCATTGAGCTACTTTTACCTCACCTGTATTTTTATTAGTTTCGACGCTTGGACAGAATAACTTATCAAAAACAAATTCTGGTATCAATTCATATGGGCCACATGCAATAAAACCATAAAGAAAATTACCTCGATAATTCGTCATAAGACTACGGTCAGCTGTTAACACTATACGTTTTCCATCTGACATCTAGACTAATCCTCAAATCCGTTTACGTATTTAGGTATAAATCTATTACTATACTGTTACCAACACTCATCATTTAATAGAGTCCGGTTCGATGACCCTTTATCAATATTGATTTTAGTTGTCTATGTGCCAAAATATTAAGGGCGTTGATAAAAGAAACCCACTTGTAAGATGCATGTTCATAAGAAATTACTATTTCTCGTGTAGGAGTCGTCGCAAAATAGAACTTGACTTCTTTATGAGATCTTATGCCATTTAACTTCATATAAGAATATCTTATTGTTCCAATAAATGACATTATATCGAGAAATCGTATTCCAGTCTCTTCCCTTACTTCTCTTATCAAAGTGTCAAGTTCTGATTCTCCATGTTCTTTATGGCCCTGTGGAAACCCCCATAAACCTCTTCTGTTTTTTAAGATCAGGAATTCAGGTTCTTTAAGGGAGATCGGTGGGTTGTATCTTATTACGGCACCAATAGAAGTCTCCAGAAATACTCCACCTCTTTACTTTAATATAAAAGCCAATTATAATTTTTATCCATGATTTTAAAACTAGCACATCGTATATCCCAATTTCTTATAGTTGAACCTAATCATAAAGACATAATTAACCTAAAGATATTAATGTCTAGATCTAAGGCGAAGACATGGGCCGATCGTCTAGTCCGGTAGGATACGGCATTGGCATTGCTGAGGTCGTGGGTTCGAATCCCACTCGGTCCACCATCAATAACTAAGTCTTGACAATGATTTGGTGCATTCAAATATTTTTTTATTTTAAAAGGGCGTAATTTACAAGCAACTGATAATGTATTTATTCATAAAATTAGTAGTAATAAAATATTGTATTTTGTGAATTGGCAACGAGAAATCTCTATTGTAGAGTTGAACGGTGAAAAGGTAGTTGTCAAGCGGAATAAGCTAAGCAAAAATTTGCACGATTATCTTCTTGCTATTACATATTCAATACTGTCAATTCTTCTTGTCCATCCCTCGGCTCCTCCAGAACTTGGAAGCAAATTGACGCTAAATGAGGGTTTTAAAATGAGGGAAAAATTACAGCTGATTGGAATTCCTACACCTTCGCTAATATCTCTCACAAGTACTTTGCTTATTGAAGATTTTATTGTGGGAGGAAATCTACATGAAGCTCTGTCAAGAGGAAGAGACTCTTCGTTAGCATATAGTGCTGGAATCATTACAGGAAGGCTTCACAGATCAGGTTATTCATTCATAGACAATAAATCTCAAAATTATCTTGTAACATTTTCTGGAAAAGTATTGAGAACTGATCTGGCATTTATCCAGAGAAAGGATTCAATATTTGCCAAAAGTATGGATATAGGCTCATTTCTGGGTAGCCTTTTAGCATTGGATTGTAAAAGGTATAAGGAAATTGAAGGTGCTTTCTACAGCGGGTATTATACTGAGGTAAAAGCCAATATTCCATACCTATCAATAATTTTAAGAAACATACTCGGATTTGGATTAAGTCTCAGTTCGAATTGGGTCAATAATATTCTGCAAAATCCAGATAAATTAATATCATATTGGAGGAAGTTCGGTTTTTCTATCGAATCCTCCTGAACCAAACTTGCAATAGAAGCATTGATCCGACTGCATGTAAGTCAACCTTTGTATCAAAATGGCGCGTATCTTTAATGCAAACTTTGTCATCAGCCTATATTTTAGGGGCATTGACGGAATGACCTCGTCAAAATAAACGTTATAGTGATCAGGACAAAACTTCAATGTAATTTGTGCCCTACCCTTATGATCGGAACTATTGTTAGAAGATATATTTTTTGCTACGCTAATTTGTTCTCTAATATACTCATGTTTTGGACAAGGACAGTCTTTTCCTCCTGGATGTTTGTAAGCAGGTGTATTTTTCCAATCAAAATCTGGAAAATCTTTTTCAAATTCATCCATAAGACTAATCTTATTGTTCACTAATCAAATATAAAGATATATCGAATTCTAACTTTAACATGGAAATGATAAAAGATATATTTTGAATATTTTTTAAAACACGGTAGAAGTGTTAAAAGACCACAGTGCAGATGTTAATAATAAGTCATCCATAGTTGCAAATGTCGAAAGAAGTGGTGATAGCACTGAGGCATTAAATAAGTATGTTAATTCGAACTTAAATACATTAATAAAATTTAAGAAAACACTTCTTGAAGAACAGAAAGCTGGAGAAGAAAAGGTAGATTCACTTAATCAATCAATTGAATCTACCAAAAAGGAAATTGATAAGCAAAGAATGGATCTCGAGGATCTAAGAACGCAGCTGAAAAAAGTAAATGAAATAAAAGAATCAGAATATGCAAGATTTATTGAACTTAAAAATACTTTGATGGAAATTCGAAATAAAATGAAGAATTTGGATGAAAAGGCAAACGATTCATTGGGACACAAGCTGCGAAAAGAAAGATTTGATATGATAAATTTGGCAAGAAACTTAGAACAGATTGAAAAAGACATTCAAACGAAAAAACTAACTAAAGATGAAGAAAGGAGGCTGGTTGCCCGCTCAAGAGAAATGGCTACAAGATTACATTCATTAAAGATGATTCACAAAAAAGAGGACGATTATCGAACAATTTCTATCCAGTATGACAAATTCAAATCTAAGATCAATTCTATTTTTCGACAAAAATCCGAATTAGGAGATAAAATAGGCAAATTAAAGGGGAGTTTGGACAAATTGCTAAATTTGAGAGAAAGTCTATATGAAGAAAGAAGAAAAGCTAGAAGTGAATTAAGAGAAGCTGAAGCAAAGTTAGAAATGGTGAATACTCAGCTAAGCGCAATAGAGTATAGGCGTGCCAGGCAAGCAAACTATCGAAAGAGGCCTGGTAACCTTGGAGATAATCGTGATTTCAAATATGAAAACTCCCACGAACGAATGAGGCGCAATAAGGAAAATCTTGAACTTTTGAATACTGCTAAAGAAGCTGCATTGAAGAAGATGTCAACTGGCAGAAAGCTGACATTTGAGGAGATGAAGCTCATATATGGCGACGAATTTCTTCATGAGTAGTATTACGTTTCCTTGAGTATCTAACTGTGTCGGAATTATGGCCATTGACGAGATAACTACCGGGGAAGGTATTGATCTTGTAAGACTTGCCAGAAGATCTGTAGAGTCTTTTATCAAAAACAAGAAAATAATCAACTCTTACAATAATAGTAGGAAAAAGGCTGGAGTGTTTGTTACAATTTACCACGTTAATAAAATGAGAAATGTAAAAAATCTCCGTGGCTGTATTGGTTATGTCTTTCCTTCATATAATATTTATAATTCGGTAATTGCCGCTGCAATAAATGCCGCGACTGAAGATCCTCGGTTCATTGCCATCAGTGAAAAAGAATTGAATGAGGTAATTTTTGAAGTCTCCGTGTTAACCAAACCTACTCTAATTCAAATAGATAATACCGAAGAGTCGCTAAATAAGATAGTTATTGGAAGGGATGGGCTTCTGTTGGAAAGTAGGTATGGTTCTGGTTTGTTTCTTCCTCAAGTTCCTGTTGAACAGAAATGGAATACTCGAGAATATCTTTCAAATTTATGTCACAAGGCAGGTGCACCCTCTGACGCTTGGTTACTAACCGATTCAAAGATGTACTCATTTTGTTCATTAATATTTAGAGAAAGATTACCAAATAGCGAAATCTTAACTGAAAATTCATAAAGCAGCTTCACAAATTTACCTATTCATTACTAAAATTCACTTTCATTTTTAATGTTCTTTTTACGTTCTAATTCAACGATGATTCAATTCAATATATAATAAAGTATCAATATTGAAAATTATGGCAAGGGCATATTTTGCACCATATGGTGTAGGACTAGGTCATGCCAGCAGATTACTCTCAATTTCTGAACGTCTTAAGGAAGATAACACAACGATTAAGTTCTCTTCGTATGGCGAGGCAGTATCTTATATTAATAATCATGGGTATGAGTGCGTCGAGGTACCGCCAATAGAATTTGCATGGGGTAAAGGTGGATTTTCAGTAAAGAATAGTATTGCAAATATACCACTATGGCTTACAAATTTTGCAAGGCAGCTTGGTCAAGAAGCAAAAAACATCTCATCATTCAATCCCGACATAGTAGTTTCAGATTCAAGGCTATCTCCTTTAGTCACATCAAAAATTTTAGGTGTGCCTTCAATTGTAATTCTTAATCAAATAAAGCTTTTACTATCACCTAGAATCAGGGAATTCAAGGCCGCTAGAATTTTCGAGAATTTAAATGGAGAATTTTTTGGAAATGTCTGGAGTATGGCAGAAAAATTACTAATTCCAGATCTTCCGCCACCATACACAATAGCAGAACATAACATTTGGAATTTAGAATCTGCAAAAAAGAAAATGCATTACATTGGCTTTACGACATCAAAATGGCATGAGGATAAACAGGCAATAAATAATGTTATGAGCTCTCTGAATTTAGATAAGAAAAAACCAATAGTATTTATGCATATCAGCGGTCCTAATGAAACACGCCAGGATTTGATTTCAACAATCATAGATGGATCAAAATTCTTTAGAAGGGACTTACAATTCATAATTTCCGAAGGTAAACCAAATGGAAACACGATACCAAGAAGAATTTCTTCTTCAGGTTGGTATTATGAATGGTGTCCGGTAAGGGACGAAATCTTCGCCCTGAGTGATTTAATTGTAATAAGGGCAGGTCACGAAGCAATTTCACATGCAATAGAGCATGGAAAACCAATGGTGACAATTCCAATTCAAAACCATGGAGAACAACTTGGGAATTCAGAGAAAGTCGAAAGATTGAAAATTGGAATAAGACTTGAGTCCTCAAATACGGACGGTTATCATATCGCAGAAGCAATTCATAAGATATTAGACAATCAATCCTATCTCGAGAACGTTCTTAAAATAAAGAAGATTACAGATAGGTTTGATGGGATTAATAACACGCTCAATATAATTAGATCAATCATCTAGTTTTACTGCATGAAAACTCCTTGATGTAAAAAATTGTATATAGTGCAAACAGCGCCCTAGGCTATATTAACTAATTGCATTAGGTCAATAGTATAGTCTAAACTCATCACATGAACTTAGACGAAAGTTCTTTTATTGCTGATTCAATATTGTTTTTATCGTGAGCATTTGGGCATTGGTCTAGATAGGAAGCCAGATCTGATACTGCACCCCGGTTGTCATTTAAATTCAATCTAACAATTCCTCTATTCTTATAGATGGGACCAAATCTATTTGGATTAATTGAAATTGCCAATGAATAATATTTTTCAGCTAGAGAATATTTTTCTTTTCTAAGATAATAATTTCCAATACCCCGATAAGCAAGGTAAAATTTTGGATTCAGCTTTATGCATTCTTCAAAATAGTCCTTTGCATTATCAGATTTTAATTCGTTGTAAACCGATCCTAGCATATCCAATGCAAATTCATTATTTATGTTTAAGTCGATAGCATTCCTTAATTTCTCAATTGCTTCAGCTGTACTTTCGACGTATAGTAACCTCTCAGCTTCGAAGCAAAGCCTGTATGAATGATTCGCATTAGAACTCTCATTTTCATGGATTTCCTTCATATCTTTAGGAATAATCACGATGGACAACGATCCATCTTGTTCCCATAGCTCTAAGAATTTTTTTTCAGGTATTGAACCTACAGTGTCTGGCTCGGGCACATAAGTAATTATTCTGTTCTCTTTTGGATCGTATCCTGTAACAACAGTTGCATGTTGAATTGTGTCCTTTAAACCGGGCATTATAAGTATGGATGGAATACCCTGATCTATCTTTTTCTTTATATCTCCCAGAGTGGTCTTAAGTATCTGAGCTGAGAATCCACGAGATTCTGCAATTTCAATTCCCTCAATAAAGATTGAGCCTTTGATAACTTTGTATTTTCTTGATCTCTCTTCAGCTTCTCTATCAAGATCATATTCACCCCAATAATTCAAAATTACATTTATCGCTAATGGAAGACAAATATGGTCATTTATGTTTTCAACTAATGGAAGGATTAGCGTGTGTTCACTATCTAATTTCAATAGTTAGGATCAGAGAAAGGGAAAATAAAATTCTTGTTATAAATTTACAAAATTGCGAATAAGCTCTATACCGCATTCTTTGCTTTTTTCAGGATGAAACTGCGTACCAAAAATTTTTTTGGAACTGTGACAAAGTATTTCATATTTTGATGAAGCGGAACTTGCAATACAAACAAAGTCTTCTGGCAGATGAGAGATAACGTATGAATGGCTTTCAAATACATTGTAATACGCCTCTCTTAATAATTTGATAGGCTTTTCGATGGTAATTCTGTTATATCCCTGAATGTAATCCGACTTATGTATTGAACCACCAAACGTAAGAGCAATTATTTCTGCTCCGTAACATATGCCCAATAGTGGAATTTCATTATTAAAGCAGATTTTAGTAATTTTTGAATTAACAGCATTGATTTGTTTTTTATTTTTTTGACGTCCCGATAGAATTACTTTTTCGTAACTGGAAAGTAAGAAGTCGTCGTCAAATCTTTTAATCGTATGACTCTGTCCTATCTGATCCAAACACAGGGCTAGATCTTTCACATAAGGAGATCCATTGTCAACTATAAGTACATTCAAATACTAACTTATTAACAAACATGAGTCTATAATAATAATTATGCTCTGTCTTCCAATTCATTCAATTACAAGCAGATATTTCGACATAATCAGTCCATATGACAGTTCTCTTCTATTTTGTTAGTCATTTATTGTTGTTATTGGTTCTTAGAAATTGTAGCCAATCCCTTGCATATTAGATATGCTGCAACATATGATGGAACCTTTTCTAGTGTGTTCTCCAATTTAAAATTACAATTTTTTAGGTTGATTTTCAGCTTGGTCTTTAAGTTTATACAAACTTCTGAATCGCTCAACATGCATGCGTCGTTATTTGGATTAAATGATTCTAAATCACTGCATTTCATTTTCGTTAAACCGCTCTTCCCGTTAATACTGTCTGGTAATCTAAAAACTCTGTGTATGTCATTGGTAACTTGACTGTCAATTTGCACTCCAAATTTTTTGGTTATTCTATTAATTTCATCCCTAAATCCATCATAGCCCCCACTTGTTTCAACTATATGTTTGAGCTTCAATTCTGATTTTTGATTTATTCCCAAGCTTGATGAGATTTTTTTTCGCCATCCAGTCATTATACCACTCTTGGGTAACTTTATCAAGAAACCATTTCGATATTTTCTGACTCCAATACTTTCGCACATAAAACCATTTCCGATGATATAATCGGTCACATTTGCTCTCGAATTTGAATCAAGGTTTCTTATATTGGGATCATTTACGTGAAAGTGAAATCCTGCATTTCCAGAAAAGAATATCTCTATAAACTTATCCTTTATTCCAAGGTCAGAGCGCAAGAATTCATGTAACTTTCCTGCTTCCTTTTTTATTGCAGTAAAACATCTTTTGCAGGGGATTGAAATATCGTTTGTTTTTCCCCTATCGCAATTGATACAAAGTTTACGTTCTGAATTTACGAAGCCGCATGAATTACAAATGTAGTAAGTATGATTTTGAAGACATGGAATATCCAGGTCTTTGAGATCGATATCGAATATGAGATCAGCACCTTCCCACTGTTTTTCATTAATAGGATTTGACGGGAATCCATAATATGCATTTGAATAATATACGTCAAGAGGAACATTTTGTACTAATTCTGCCACAAGTTCTCCAATATTTTTAAAAGAAAGATGTCTAACAACCATGGAGTCAAATTTTCTGTATCCAAATTCCCTTTTTTCTATTGAATATAAGTAAGGAAAGTATTTGTTCTCAAAATAATATTTCCTAAAGACCTCCATAAGAAATTTAATATTTTCATTTGTATTTTCGATTTGATTCAATTATGTAAATTTCCTTCTTCCAAATTGGATTGGATTTATGAGATTTTCGCATTCGCTTACTGCATAGCAGAGATCTTCGCTTTTTAATCTGTCGCATGACGGTACTGAATATTTTATGTGACTGCCCTTCTTTCCAGCAAGATGCTCTACTTGATATCTGGTGATTTTCTCATTATAATCCGGAGAATTTTTGAATATTTCAATAACGTCCTCTTCGGCCTTACCAATCGCTAGCATATAAGTAGCCAGCATGAATCTAGCAGAATGAGGAAGGTTTTCACCTTTATTTATCGTCTCCATTGCATGTTTTATGCATGGAGGATAATCCAGTATCTTGAATTGATTGCGGTGAACATAGTGTCCTGCATATTTTTTTCTCAGTTCATCAGCTCTTGATTTTATTGAAATTGGCACGTCATAGACTTTCATATTTTTTATTCTAGTGTAGATTAGATTGCTTAATTCATTTCTAACCAATCTTACTGCCTCATCAATATCAAGGTATACAAACCCATCTTTTACTGACCTGTTAATCAATTTCCATTCTTGTTCATGCATCCTTGAAGCTCTATGGAGATAATCAGTAACGCTCAACTTACAGATACTCGATTTAGAATCGAAATCTATATTGATGTTGAATAGTTCTTGAAAGATCTTTTGAACTAGTAGCCTCTTTTTTTGCGATGATCTTTCATTGCTCAAATCAGCTGAGAGGAATTTTTCAACTCGCATAGCTTCAAATAAGGAGCATTTTTTAGACACTTCTTCTAATCCGATTGACTTTATCAGCAATAGTGAAACCAAAAATGTCATGATTTCGATTTCGTATTCATCCAAATTTGAATAAACTTTTCCCTTAAGTTCATTTTCCAATTTTTCAGATGCCCTATTAATTATGTGGATCATTTCAGGACGATCAAACTCGTCGAAACCAAACTTTGTTTCTTGGATATAATCCGAAGCCTCTTGCAAGAAAGGGTACTTTGCCAACTCCGAGGATCCCAATTTTATAGACAATTCAGATTTGAACTATTAATACAAAATACTATAATAAAAATAAATACAAATATTTAATATCCTAGCAACAAACATAGAATCTCGAAAGAGTTGCCCTTTAGAATTGGATTTCATGTTTCCATAGCAGGAGGAATTCATAACTCTGTCTTAAATGCTCAGACGATAGGATGCACCGCATTTCAAATTTTTACTCGAAATCCCAGGGGTTGGGCAGAAAAAGAACTTAAAGAAGATGATATTAATATGTTCAAATTAAAACTTAAAGAAAGTGGAATTCAAAAGGATTCCGTTGCAGCCCATATGCCTTATTTGCCTAATTTATCTGGTCCGGACGGTGAAATGTACCAAAAATCCGTAGACTCGTTCAAACATGAATTAATAAGATGTTCCCGCCTAGGTATCGAATTTCTCGTAATTCATCTTGGAAGTCATCGTGAACAGGGTAAAGACAAAGGAATAAAACAATTGGTAAGAAGTTGTGAATTGGCATTGGATTATTACGGATCGCATTATAAGAAGAAGATGGACGTTACTGTTTTACTAGAAAATAGTGCGAGTCAAAAAAATAGTCTAGGTGACAGCCTTGAAGAATTAAGGCAAATTCTGGACAAACTTGATAAAAAAACTTATGGAATATGTCTTGACACATGTCATGCTTTTGCATCTGGGTATGATTTGAGCACTGAAGAATCATGTAACCAATTTATTAATAAATTTGATAAAATAGTCGGCCTCGAGGTACTCAAATTTATTCATTTAAATGATTCTAAATATGAAATTGGGTCTCATCTTGATCGCCACGAGCTGGTAGGTTGTGGAAAGATAGGAATTGATGGATTTAAAACAATAGTTAATAATAAAACGATAGGAGACATACCGATGGTAATGGAGCCTCATGTTGCCTCAGTTCAAGAAGATACAAAAAACCTCCAAATGGTACATAGTCTTAGAAAGTAGCATAACTCCCTTTACTCTGACTTTTCAATAAGTGGTGGAAATAAAAATAAATGCATGCTGAATTACAGAATCTAAGGGAATTAGAAAAAATTGAACACTTATGACACCGTGATGAAACTGGCCCTTGAAAGAGGATTTTACTTTCCAAGCTGTGAAATTTATGCAGACGCACATGCAGGATTCTGGGAATACGGTCCAACAGGTAACAACCTGAAAAACAAGTTCATTGAACTATGGAGGAGAGAGTTACTCCGACGTGATGATATGATAGAAATTGACGGTTCGCAAATTATGAGCAAGAGTGTCTTTGTTGCTTCCGGTCATCTTGAAAATTTTACGGATCCGATAATAAAGTGTAAAAAATGTGGGGCAACTTTCAGGGCAGATAGATTTATTACTGAAAAAACTGGCAAGGAGATTCCAGAACTGCTTTCTGGTAATGAAATTGATAAGATAATAAATGAATACAAATTAACGTGCACTAGTTGTAATGGCAGCTTTCATGAATCAGATAGATTCAACATGATGTTTAAAGTGGAAATTGGACCTTCTAAGGAAGAGGCATATCTGAGGCCAGAAACATGTCAAACAATATTTGTTGATTTCCCCAGGATTTTTAAAACGATGAGAGGAAGACTCCCGCTAGCAGTTGCCCAGCTAGGTAAAAGTTTTAGAAATGAAATTTCACCACGACAAAGTCTATTTAGATTGAGGGAATTCTACCAGGCAGAAATTGAGGTATTCTGCAATCCGAATAGACTAAATGAATTAACAAAATTTGAACAGGTCAAAGATACACCTCTTTTACTGTCAATAAAGAATTCAAGCCACTCAGTCAGCGCTGAAGACGCGATACGCGAAGGCTATTTACCAAACAAGCTCGTGGCCTACTATATATCGCTCCTTTCTTTGTTTTACAGCAAGACGGGAATTAACATGGAGCGTACTAGATTTAGGCAACTGTCGGATGAAGAAAAGGCATTTTATGCATCGACAGCTTTTGATTTTGAAGTAGAAACTAGCATTGGATGGATAGAATTAGTGGCTTGCAATTATCGATCAGACTACGATCTAAAAAGACACAGTGAAATAAGCAAACAAAATCTTCATGTCATAGATCCATCAGATAATACTAAAGTTTTACCACATTTGTTTGAATTGTCAATGGGAATAGATAGGAGTATTTACTCAATATTAGATCACTCGTATTATGAGGACACAGAAGCAGAGAGGGTTGTATTACAATTGGTTCCTCAATTAGCTCCAGTACTTGTTGGAGTTTTTCCCCTTGTGACAAAAGATGGTCTACGTGAAAAAGCTCAGGACATTTATTCAAAATTAAAATTAGATTATTCTGCATTTTATGACGAATCAGGTTCCATAGGCAGACGATATAGAAGGCTCGAAGAAATTGGAGCGCCGTTTGCCCTAACCGTTGATAATCAAACTATGAAAGATGATACGGTCACAATAAGGTATAGAGACACAATGTTACAAGAAAGGGTAAAAGTTTCAGAGATTTCTGTTTTTCTTGACGCAAATAAATAATCAAAGCATTAGGGCGTATTCATCTACTGTGCTTGCATTGTATCTATTTGTATCACTTTAATATCTACAGATAGTTTTTGCCTCGGAGCATAAAGCTTTTAGGACGAGGAGATAGTAATAACAATTTAGCAGACTGTGATTTTGATGTATGTTACTTTTGGTAAGCTTGTAATTGCACTCATTGGTGTAATTGGTATTGCAGGAATATCACTATTAACGACCCAAGTGCTAGGGACGAAATTTACTGCTTCCATGTCAGGAGATCAAGTTGCGCCCCCAACAGATACCAGCATAAATGGAACTGCCTCATTTAGAACCACTGCATACGATAGCGTGATAAAGTACAAGATAAAGATTGGAGGATCTTCTGATGTATCAAGTGCGGAAATTCATCTAGGTAAAAATGGAGAAAATGGTGAGACCGTGGTAGATCTTTTGAAACATAGCAAAAAGAATGGCATAAAGCTTGAAACTTCAATAAGGGGAAACATCACAAGCTCGGAACTACAAGGATCACTCAAAGGCAAACAATTGGTTGAATTAATTTCAGCTATGAAAAAAGGAAATGCTTATGTGAACATAGATACGCCATATCACGACAATGGTGAGATTAGAGGTCAGATTTTAACACTTAACAATCATAATTCCACCAAAGTCAAATGAATGACTTTGGTTACTTACTGGACATAGGAGGCTATTGGAATAATTATCTAGACCTAGTTCGCTTTCAAGCAATCAGGGTAGTTCTACACTACATTGATATATGCTTGAATCCAAAAACCCGTAGACCAATATATGGGAAAACAAGATCCAAATCCTCTCCCTTATGGAGCGTTGCAATATTTTCAGATACATTATTTGATTGAACCAGTCAAAATATCTAACCCATCATCCTATATGGCGAAGTGCAGGTCAAAAACCAAGGGGCATTTCGGAAACAAAAGAGTTTTTGACATAGAATGGATCGGGGGCAGACTTGCTGAGAGGTTGGCATCAGATAAAGAACTCACTGAAATGTTAAAGCCGTTCATGATCGAAGAAGGCGAGATTAGTATCGATCCGCAAACAGATAGGGTAAGAGTGTACTCCAAATGGAAAAGAGAAGATAAACTACAGTTCGATCCTCAATTCTTTCAGGTGATTGAAAGAATTGCAAAAGCCATTAAAAAATTAGAGTCATAAACAGAAACTTCGTTCTAGTCAGCTTAAAGGAATTTGACAATATTTAATTGCCATAATTAAAAATAGTCTATATCTTAAAGACGAACCAATTTTGCGATTCAGACTAAATTCAATATGTACATATTAAGGAACAGTAAAGGAAGCTTATGGTGGGTAACTCTTCCAATCTAATTCAAGATAGGAAAATAGTAAAAAAGATAAAGGATGGTAAGTTCAAAATTGCAATTTATGGTCTGGGTCATGTTGGTGCACCACTTGCAGCAGTCTGGCTCAGAGCAGGAGCCCATGTCATAGGGGTTGATAATTCAGAGAATGTTCTAGCCAAGGCAAGAAAAGGGAAAACCATAATACCTGAACCAAATGTTAACGAAGCCTTTAGAAAAGGAATTGAAACTGGACGATTCAAGTTATATGATGATGCTATCAAAGCGTCAACGGATTCCTATTTTAAGATGATTTGTGTTCCCGTATTGTCTCAGGATCAAGGATTATCAGCTGACCTCACAGCGGTATCAGATGTTGCTACTAAGATAGGAAAAGGACTAAAAAAAAATGATTTAGTTTCACTTAACCCCAGTGTTCCTCCAGGAACAACAGAAGACATTGTGATTCCTATAATTGAAAAAGTAAGTGGTTTGAGTGTAAAAAGTGACTTTTGTATGATATATAACCCTGAAAGAATTTACGAAGGACGAGCAATCACAGATATTGAAAATAACTATCCGGCCATACTCTCATCTTTAGGACCAAATAGCTCACAATTAGCATATACTATCTATTCACTTATTTTCAAGAAAGGTGTATTGATATTAAAAAGTATTAGAACAGCTGAGGCAGAAAAGTTGTTTGAAGGAGTATATAGGGATGTTAATATAGCACTTGCTAATGAGCTCGCAAAATTTTGTGATGTTGCTGGAATTGATTTTTGGCAGGCAAGAGATGCAGCAAACTCACAACCATATTGCCACATACACAAGGCTGGTATTGGGGTTGGAGGAGCTTGTATACCTGTATACCCGCAGTTTGTACTTGACGTTGCCAATAAAATAAACGTACTATGTGAAGTAACAAACATAAGTAGATCTATAAATAATGGTATGCCAGCATATTGTGTAAGACAAGCCATCAAACTATTAAAATTTTCAGATCTCCCGGAAGCAAAGATATCTATTTTGGGATTGGCGTTCAGGGGTGATGTTTCGGACACAAGATTGTCTCCTACTTACGCAGTAATAACAGAACTGCAAAGGTTTGGAGTTAAGGATATTAGAATCCATGATCCTTTTGTCAGTAGCGATCCAAATTTACTAAATTATGATAATGTATTGCTAACTTCAGATTTGAAGAAAGCAATAAAAAATTCGGACCTGATAATTTTATCAACTGATCATCAAGAATACAAGAAACTGGGTAAGAAATTTATTGGAAATATTCCCGTTTATGACGGTCGAGGTTTATTGGATAAAAATTTATCGAATAAACTCAAGATTCTCACAATTGGTCAGGGAGACATTAAAATTCCGTAAACTTTCGGTTTAGACTTCAATTTTAGAATGATAACGTATGAAAAGTCAGAGGCGAATATTTGATTATTATTGTAGACCCAGCATGTTTTTTACTTTTTACTTGGTCAGTTAAAATGCGAAGCTTAATAATTTGCATTACCAAGTCATGATATCCCATGTACAAACTGCCCAGTGAATTTCCTATTTCCTTGTATATTTGACGCAACTATTAATCCATCGCATAGGAAATCTGCTGTCGTAAAAGTGCAAATGCATGTAAGATGCCATGGAGCTATGTACAGATATACCGTCATGCTTTCCCCCATCTATTCCAGTGCCTCGTTTCATATGGTAGATGTATTGTGTATCTGTTGGCAATTCCTCTAATTTTGAGTAGTGAAATTCATGCCCTTTAATATTGTGAATTTTACCAAACATTCCTGAAATCATATCTGCTTGTGTATAGTTTAACGTGAGTCTACCTGTCATTTCAGTTTTAGCGTCTATTATTCCCACCATTCGAAAATGCTTCTTTGAGTTTTTGTATCCTGTAATCGACCTTGTCAGATACATTAGCCCGCCGCACTCCCCATAAATTGGCATCTCCTGTTGTGCTGCTTTTTTTACGGACTTTAACATTGAGTCGTTTGAATTGAGTTTGTCTGCCAATACCTCAGGAAAACCTCCCCCTAAAATTAATCCAGAGATTCCATCTGGAATATGGTTATCATTAATGGGACTAAAAAATGTTATTTCTGCTCCCAGGTTTCTGAGGATATTCAAGTTCTCATTGTAGTAAAAGTTGAATGAATTGTCAAGTGCTATACCTATTTTAACAGGTTTAGGGGCTCTGGGTTCAAATCTATTTGCGGGCACGATGGGCTTTGGTTTTTTAAATTTAAGTAGTGAAATGATGTCGTTGAAATAAACTTCTTCGGACACTTTATTAGCAAGTTTTATTATTCTATTCCTTTTGGAATGGTTTAGTTCATCTGTCGGAATCAATCCAAGATGACGTTCATCCATCTTCAAATCAAAGTCTCTTTTTACTATACCTAATATAGGAACATTTATGGTGCCCTTACATGCCTCCTCAAGATATTTTGCGTGTTTGGGACCCGAAACATTGTTAAGAATTATGCCCATAATTTTCAAATTGTTGTCGAAGTGCAAATAACCAGAAATCATTGCAGCAATTGAACGAGCCGCCTTTGCTGCATCTACCACCAATATTATGGGTGCATTCAAAATCTTGGCAACATATGCTGTACTTGCAAAATCATTTTTCCCAGACATCCCGTCGAACAAACCCATAACACCTTCAATAACTACAATGTCAGCATCTTCAGAGGTATTCTGCACGCTTGAGAGAATTCCCTCGTTGCCCATTAACCAAGCATCCAAGGTCGGTGCGTCCCTTCCTGTAATTAACTTGTGATAACTTGGATCGATAAAATCAGGGCCAATCTTAAATGGTTGAACTATTAGGCCTTTTTTGCATTTTAAGGCGTGCATTATTGCAAGAGTAATAGTTGTCTTCCCAACCCCACTGGTCGTACCAGCAATGATAACAATTGATGGCATAGTCTCCAAATAACCGATCGAATCTATAATAGTCAGCTGATATTTATCGTAATAGCTAAAATACTGCTCCTATGCAAGCGATTAGCTATGTCCAAGCTATATCCAAAATCAAGGTTTAAATTTAGCAAATGTGGCTTGAAGATGATTATTTTAAATCTAAATTGAAAGGTTAAGAACATGCTTTAAATTATCCATATTGCATTGGACAAGGACTATTTGTTAATGCGATCGGCAGAAATGACACTGCCTAATATTTAATCATGTAAAAAAATGGTAATTTTATTTTGCATATTCGAACTAAATATTACTCTTTTGTTTCACTGTAGAATCTTCCTGTATCAACTGCAACCTAAATAAAAATAGTCGCTATTTTCCATAGTAGGATTTTACAAGTATTATCAATTTAGGAATTTTTCGAATCGGAATCTAACTTATTTTAATTTATTTATCAAAACCGACCGTAACAATATATATTCAACGAATGAAAAAATTTATTCCTACTCCTGATGCCTAAAGAGTTTTCACTTGCTCCTGATACATTTCCACCCAGAGGTGACCAGCCAGCTGCAATAGGACGTCTTGTGCAGGGGCTAAGACAGGGAAAGAAGGTTCAGACATTATTGGGAGTCACTGGGAGCGGAAAAACATTTACGGTTGCAAATGTAGTTGCTAGAACAAACAGAAACACACTAGTTATATCGCATAATAAGACACTTGCAGCACAGCTTTATTCAGAATTCAAGCAATTTTTTCCAAATAACAATGTAGGGTATTTTGTTAGTTTTTATGATTATTATCAACCTGAAAGCTACTTGCCGCAGACTGATACTTATATAGAAAAAGATACAGAGGTCAATGAAAAAATTGAGAAAATGCGCCTAGAGGCAACTGCTATGCTTATGTCAGGTGAGCCAACAATTATAGTGTCGACAGTTTCTTGCATTTACTCCTTGGGCTCTCCAGAGGAATGGGAGAATAGTGCTATTACGCTGTCAGAGGATATGAAAATTGGGAGAAAAGAACTAATTCACAAGTTAATTGAAGCACGATATGAGCGGAATGATATCTCTTTGTCATTTGGGGCTTTCAGAGTCAAAGGGGACACTATTGATATCATACCAGGGTATTCAGATGACGTTATAAGAGTATCTCTTTTTGGAGACCAAATTGAACAGATTAGTATTCACAATAGTGTTACCATGACAAAGAAGCGGAAAGTCGGTACCGTAAAAATATTTCCTGCGAAGCATTACATAATAGATGACAATGCAAAGAATGATGCTCTATCATCTATACAACGAGAACTTGAAGCTTGGGTTCCAAGTCTTCCAGGCGATCTGGAAAGGCAAAGATTAACTTCTAGAACTAATTATGATCTTGAAATGATTAAGGAGCTTGGATATTGTTCGGGCATTGAAAATTACTCAAGACATCTTGATGGTAGAAAGCCAGGGCAACCGCCATTTTGTCTTCTTGATTTTTTTGGTAGTGATTTTCTGCTGGTAATAGATGAATCCCATGTTACGTTACCTCAGCTGAGGGGAATGTTTCACGGTGATTTTACCAGGAAAAAAAGCCTTGTAGATTATGGATTCAGGTTACCTAGTGCATTTGACAATCGACCACTTAAATTTGCAGAATTTGAGCAATATTTAAAGTCGGTAGTGTTTGTGTCGGCAACGCCCTCTGACTACGAAAAAAAGAACAGTTCTGCTATAGTAGAACAGCTTGTTAGACCGACAGGCCTTGTAGATCCAATAGTAGAAGTTAGGTCAACACAGAATCAAATAAACGATCTAATAAATGAGATAAGATCAAACGTACAAAAAAATCACAGAATCCTTATAACTACTCTCACCAAGAGAATGGCAGAAGATCTTGCAGAATTCCTAGCTAAGAAAGAAATCAGAGTAAGATACATGCACTCAGAAATTGAAGGTCTTGAGAGGACTGAACTTATACGCCAATTGAGGATAGGAGAATTTGATGTTCTAGTTGGTATAAATCTGTTAAGAGAGGGTCTCGATATACCAGAAGTAGGGCTAGTGGCAATACTTGACGCAGACAAAGAGGGATTTTTACGTAATACAACAAGCTTGGTTCAGACATTTGGCAGAGCTTCAAGAAATATCGATGGAACTGTGATAATGTATGCTGACACCTTGACAGTATCGATGAAAGAAGCAATTGCTGAAACTGAAAGGAGAAGAAAAAAGCAGATCTTGTATAACCAAAAACATGGCATTATCCCAAAAACTATTGTAAAAGCAATTGCTGAAAGGGAAGACCAGGTGGGAATCAGTGTCGAAATTAAGTCAATGTCTGCAAACGATCTTTCGAAACTTGCCATAGATATTGAGACAAGCATGAAAAGATACGCCGAAGATTTAGATTTTGAAAAGGCTATACAATTAAGAGACCAATTGACAAAAATAAAGAAGGCCTTGAGTACTCAGATTGTTGAAGCGCCCTCGAGATAATTTAATGCAGGTGAAAATAGAAAATTACTGAGCTAAATAATTTTAACAGCGACAAAATAACAATAAAGGGCGCAAGAGAGCATAATTTAAAAAATATCAACCTTCAAATTCCCAAAAACAAACTGGTTGTTCTGACAGGACTGTCTGGATCTGGTAAATCAACTTTAGCATTTGACACAATTTATGCTGAGGGTCAAAGAAGGTATGTTGAATCTCTTTCTGCATACGCAAGACAATTCTTGGAGATGATGGACAAACCCGATGTTGATTCCATTGAAGGGTTGTCACCTGCGATATCAATTCAACAAAAGACAACAAGTAAAAATCCCCGCTCGACTGTAGGAACGGTGACAGAAATATACGATTATTTGCGATTACTTTATGCCAGGATAGGAGTTCCACACTGTCCTCACTGCGGACGAAAAATTACGTCACAATCTGCTGATTCTATTACTGATACCATATTAAGGAGTTCAAAGGGAAAAGGCGTACTTTTACTTGCTCCCATAGTAGAATCAAAAAAAGGAACTTATGAAAAATTGTTCAAGGAACTAAAGCAAACTGGTTACTCAAGGATACGACTTGACGGACAAATACTGAATCTGAATGATGACGATGAAGATGATGATAATACTAATGATGATATCAAAAATGAAATTAACATCCCCAAACTTAACAAACATAAGAAACATACTATAGAAGTAGTAGTTGACAGGATAAAGCCCTCAATTGAAGAAAGGTCTAGACTTTTTGATTCAGTGCAGACGGCTCTGAAAACTGCAGATGGTCTAGTCAAAATTTTGATACCTGATGATAATAATAGTGAGACGATGTATTCACAAAGAAAGGCATGTGTAAAGTGTGGTTTAAGCATCCAAGATCTTGAACCTCGCTCATTCTCATTTAATTCACCTTTTGGTGCGTGCAAACAATGTAATGGACTTGGTATCAAAGTCGAATTTGACCCCGAACTTGTTATTCCAGACAGGAAAAAGAGCATCTTAGATGGTGCAATAAAGCCCTGGGCAGGACACTTTGCAACATTCCGGTCTTCAATGTTAAAAGACGTAGGTAAACGATTTGGTTTCAACCTGTATCAGCCCATTTCCACAATGACAAGTAAGCAACTAAATGTTATCCTGTATGGGACAGATGAGAACATACATTACAAATACGAATCTAGAACATCTGATTCAACTTGGGAGTATCGTAGTTCTTTTGAGGGAGTCATACCAAACTTGGATAGAATGTATGCTCAAACAGAGTCTGAGACAAAGAGACGAGATCTGGAGCAGTTCATAAGAGAGCTTCCCTGTGAGTTATGCAAAGGGATGAGGCTACGGCCTGAATCATTGGCAGTTAAGATTGCTGACAAATCCATTATGAATGTGTGTGATTTGTCTATAGACAAGTCTTATGACTTTTTTAATAGACTTTCGCTTTCTGATACTGATAGGTATATTGCTAGAAATGTTCTTAAGGAGATAATTTCTAGGCTGGAATTTCTCAAGAATGTTGGACTTAACTATCTCACTTTGAACAGGATGACATCTACGCTATCTGGCGGTGAATCTCAGAGAATACGCCTTGCCACACAAATTGGCTCGAACCTTACAGGTGTTTTGTATGTGCTAGATGAACCAACGATAGGATTGCATCAAAGAGATAATAACAGATTGATAGATACGTTAAGAAGATTGAGAGATCTTGGTAACACACTGATAATAGTGGAACATGATGAAGAAGTCATAAGAAGCTCAGATTGGGTTATCGATATAGGAGAAGGTGCCGGTATTCATGGTGGTAAAATAGTTGCAAGTGGATTTCTAAAAGATATCATAGAAAATAAGAATTCCATAACTGGAAGATTCCTTAATGGGGATGATAATGTATACCTCAAGAATAAGGTTAGGGGCGCAAAGAACTGGCTCACGGTTCATAATGGGAGGGAGAACAATCTTAAAAAGATAACAGTTGACTTTCCTCTTGGATGTATGACTACAGTTACCGGCGTTTCTGGTTCTGGAAAATCAACTCTGGTAAATGAGATTCTCTTCAAAGCATTGTCAAATAACTTTTACTCCTCCAAGGAAAAACCGGGAGCACATGATAGGATCACTGGCCTTCAAAATTTGGACAAAGTAATAGGGATTGACCAGTCTCCAATTGGTAGAACACCCAGATCCAATACGGCAACTTACGTGAATGCTTTTGGTCCCATCCGCGAGATCTTTGCAAAAACTATCAAAGCCAAAGAGATGGGTTATAAACCTGGTCGATTTTCATTTAATGTTCCAGGCGGACGTTGTGATTCATGTGAAGGCGCCGGAGTTAAGAGAATTGAGATGCAGTTTCTTGCAGATGTATATGTAACCTGTGACGAATGCAAAGGCAAAAGGTACAATTCAGAAACATTGCAAATAACATACAAAGGCAGGACAATTTCCGACGTTCTAAATATGACTGTAGAAGAGGCACTAGATTTCTTTGCAAATATTTCATCTATTGAGAGAAAGTTGATGACCCTTTATGACGTCGGATTAGGATATATAAGGTTAGGACAACCAGCGACTACACTTTCAGGTGGGGAAGCACAGAGAATAAAGTTATCTTCAGAGCTTGCAAGAAGGGAGACAGGTCGAACGCTGTATATTCTTGATGAACCGACTACTGGATTACATTTTGCAGATGTGAAAAAACTAATCCATGTCTTGGATAGACTAGTAAATCTAGGTAATACAGTTGTACTGATCGAACATAATCTTGACGTAATAGCAGCCTCTGACTGGATAATTGATCTTGGTCCGGAAGGTGGAGACAATGGTGGAAGTATCGTTGTTACTGGAACACCAGATCAAGTATCAAACGAGGTTGCCAGCCATACTGGAAAATACCTTAAATCCAAATTACTTGTAAGCCAGACTATAAGAAAAAATAAAAGTGGTGTACGCTCTTAACTACTTTTATATCAAATGGAATCCTACACGAATCTCAAGACATTGTGGAGCTAAGAAAGAAAGTTCTGATGCTTCCTTATGAGCCAGGAGTATATATGATGAAAGATAATGATGGAAAAATTATCTACATAGGCAAAGCAAAGAATCTCCGAAAGCGTGTACTGTCTTACTTTACCCATAGAGAGTCCAACACTTCCAATTGGAAGACATCTAAACTTGTCAGTAAAATCCAGGATGTTGATTTCCTTGTTACAGATAATGAAATCGAGGCCTTTTTGCTTGAATCGAATCTAATAAAACAATACAGGCCCCTTTTTAATATTGATCTTAAGGATCAACAGAGATACACGTATCTTAAAATTTCAGATGAAAAGTTTCCTAGGTTACTTGTAGCAAGAAGGAACAGAGATGGCAAATTTACCGGTACCAAGGGTAAGGTGTTTGGACCGTTTGTACATGGAAGTTCAAAATTTCTCACCATAGGTTTATTGAGAAAAATCTTTAAAATCAGGATATGTGACAGGCTTCCAAAGAAGCCTTGCCTTGAATACTTTATCAATAATTGTGATGCACCATGCATCAATAACGTTACTGAGAACGAGTATATGGAAAATGTCCTATCATTAGAAAATATTCTTGCTGGAAGAAAAAGCATTGACGACTTTATAGAAAAAATGAAGGATGATATGATGGGTGCATCAAGTAACCTTGACTATGAGAGAGCAAAAGCAATAAGAGACACAGTTAGCAGACTGGAAAATTTGAGAACAAAACAAAAAATAGAACATTCAATTAGTTCAAGATCCGAAGAGGAGTACGTTGGTATCAAGTACGACCTTTTACAATCCAAAGCACATATTTTGATTTTGAGGAGATATCGTGGTGTAATCAGAGATAGAAAAAAATATCAATTTGACTTGATTGGGGATAACTCATTTTCCACTTTCTTGTCACAATATTACTATTCCAAGTCGACTGTGCCACGATTTATTTATGTCAATGAGGAACCAGACTCAAAACAAGCACTTGAAAAATCTCTGGAAAGAACTGCGTCGCACAGGGTGAACATTATTACGGTATCGAATAGAATCGATATTGAACGAAGGCAGTTGATGGATCTAATCGTTAGAAATTTATCTACGTATATCTCAAAAGGTTTTGAACCCTCGTTACTTGACCTGAAAAAAGGATTAAACCTTAAAGCACTTCCTAAAGTTATTGACTGTTTTGATGTTTCAAATCTTGGTCTATCGATAGCAGTTGGATCCTGTGTTAGATTTGTTAATGGAATTCCAGAGAAATCATTTTATAGAAAATTTAAAATAAAATCAGTAAAGGACCAAAATGATTATGCAATGATAAACGAGATAGTAAGTCGTCGATACTCAAAAGAAGATAAACTTAATTTGCCAGATTTAGTATTAATTGATGGTGGCAAGGGACAGCTTAAATCTGCAGTCGAAGCTATGTCAAAATTAGATCTAAAAATTCAGTGCATATCAATTGCAAAGGAAAGGGAAGAAATATTTGTACCATTTTCTAATGCGCCAATAGTGATTCCAAAGAGTAACAAATCTCTCAAAATATTACAATATCTAAGAGACGAAGCACACAGATTTGGACTTGAATATAACATAAAGTTACGTGAACTAAAATAATTTTATCCCAAATATAGTGAAAAAAATCTTCAGGTATTTGTCATCATATTCCTTTTTAAGGATACGATTATTTTGAGAATTGAATACTGAGATACTAATTAGGCTTATGTTTTTAGCCTCTTACAGCACCAAGTGTCATACCTTTAATCATCCTCTTTTGGAAGAGCAGCATCAAGACGACTATTGGAATTAGTGCAATATTTATTCCTGCAGTTAGGAAGCCCCAGTCTATTCTGTAAAGTGAAATGAACTGGTATAAGGCTACTTGGAATACCATGACATCAGGTTTGTTGGAGAGGACTATCGGTAAAACAAACTCATTCCATGAAAACCTGAACGACAAGATGGCCGCTATTACAAAACCTGGCAAGGAAATTGGTACAATTATGTGCCAGAAAGCCCGTATCTTTGAACAACCATCAATTAGCGCTGCTTCTTCAAGCTCCTTTGGAATAGTCTCAAAATAGTTCTTCAGTAAAAAAATGTTGAGCGGTATTATTATGATTTGAAATGTCAGAACTAATCCGACAAGGGAATTAAGGAGACCGACGTTTGCCAGCATTATATACAACGGAATGATGTTTATCACAAGAGGTATCATAAATAATCCCAGTATTGTAGTCATCAACAGACTTTTCCCTTTAAATTCGAACCTTGCAAAGGCATATCCGCCAAGGGCGCATACAGCTACACTTAATCCAGTACTTGCTAAACTCACCATCAAGCTGTTGAAAAGGCTTAACACAAGCTTTGGATCTGTAAGAACAAATAGGTAGTTATCCAGAGTTGGCCTTTCTGGTAAGAATTTTGGAGGGAAGTTAATTGCTTCCTCATTTGGTTTGAATGACGTTGAAAGTACCCACATAAGTGGAGCCAGAGTAATAAAGAGATAAATCGCTATTACGGCGTATATAAGAGTTCTTTCCATTAGAATCATACAAATCTCTCCGCAGTGCGCAGAACGGTTGGTTCTAAAGAAGAGAAACAATCTTGAATTGACTTTAACATTTCAAGTTCCTTATCCTTATTAGATTTCAACTGTTTTCTCTTGCTTCCTAAAAAATCTGATGTAAGCGTAAGCTAAAACCAGGTTCATACCGATCAGAAGGAATCCTGCAGCAGCCCCTTTTGACAGTAACCCGAATTCAAAGGCTAGCCTGTACATGTAAAGGGATGAAGTAGTGCTTGAAAATAATGGCCCCCCATTTGTCATGACAAGAATTAGATCAAAGAAATTTACTGACCACACTGTTATGAGAATCAAATTTATAATGATAAACGGTTTTAGCAGCGGAAGGGTTATGTGTAAGAAGCTTTTAATTTTCGTAGCACCGTCTATCCGCGCTGCTTCATAAAGTACTGGATTTATCGAAAAGAGTCCCGCCGTTAAAAATATTATAGTAAAAGGAGTGCCATGCCACATGTTTGCAATAACCAATGTCCAAATTACGGTTGCTGGATCTGACAGCCAGGGGACAGGATCTATTCCCATTTGACTAAGGCCATAATTCATAATTCCGAAACTATCATTAAATATGAACTTAAACGAAAATCCTGCTATTACTGCAGAAACTGTCCATGGAATTATAAACAAAGCCCTAAGAACGTTTGACCCCGAGATTGCCTGATTCAATACTACTGCAAGGACCATCCCAACAAAAAACTGAAGAGCGACTGATCCTCCGACAAATATCATGCTTACCTGAAGCGACTTGTGAAAATCAGGATCATATAACAGATTGTAGAAATTCTTCAAACCGACATACTTCCATTCTCCCAGAATTGTAGTCAAAGTTACATCGTGGACTGTTAGATATATGTTCCATAATAGTGGAAATAGAAGGAACCCAACCAATATGATAAGGGCTGGTAGCAGAAGCAGATATGGCTGTAGTCCCTGAACTCTTGCCTCTAACATGAACCTCATTGTACTGGACGAGTTAAAAAAAGAATTTGTTGTTGACTAATTGCAGCTAAGACCATCCTAGTACTTCTGCAGATTTCTTGGCAGCGTCATCTAATGCCTGTTTTGGTTCCTTCACGCCAAGGTAAACTTCATCGATTGCTTGTTTAATATTATCAGCAATCTGCGGATATTCAGCAATACTAGGTCTACTATGTCCAATGTTTATCATTGATATCAGCTGTTTATAATATGGTATTGTAGAGTTAAGACTGGCTGAATATGTACCTTCAGCTATAGGTTTTTGAGTCGGAAGATATCCATATTTCTGTAACATCGGTGCAAGTACGTCTGGTTGTAACATAATTGTAAGCAGTTCCCATGAAAGAGCTTTATTTGAAGAAGTTGTAGGTATTCCGAACATCCATCCGCCCATCATCGTGGCGCTAGTATCACCTTTTTTGGGCACTGGAAACATGGGAATCATTCCAACTTTTTTGTCAAGGCCTTTCCATTCACTGATTGGAAAGTGTCCCAATAACCAAGAGCCTTCCAACATCACGGCAAATTTTTTGTCGGCAAACTCCTGACCCCAGAAATGGTTTATTTGAGGTTTTATTCCAGCCTTTACTTGATCCCTCAAAAACTCGAGTGCTTTAACACCTTCTGTACTGTTATATGTCGGGAACCAGTAAGTTCCCTTCACAGGGTGTCCACTTTTTTGTTTGACTATCTCACCACCTAGCATCCATAGATAAGGGTACCACATATCTGGAGAATGACTCGCTCCTACAAGGTGCATCGCCTGAATTCCCTGTCCTTTTGTTGAGTTTTCAATCTTCTTCGCTGCCTCAATGTATCCGTTCCATGTTTTCAGAGAATCTGGGCTCACACCGCTTTGGTTTAATAGATCCTTCCAGTACCACATACTCCTTACGTCGGTCCATGCCCAAATACCATATACCTTATTTTTGTAGAGACCTCCATCCCAATTCGTCTTGAACCAGTCAGAAGATCTATTCCATGAATGTGATAAATCTGTTAAATCTGAAAGAAATCCACCTTCAGCAAATTCCCCAAGCCAAATCTGATCAACTGAAATAAGATCTATAGGTGTCTTTCCTGCCATAGCAGTCAATATTTGCTTTCTAGTATCATCATAAGGTAACACACGATAATCAATGTTTATCGTCATGTCTGGATGTTTTTCTCGTAGTTTTGCTAACGCGGTCGCAAATAAAGTATCCCATCTGTCTTTCGGTTCTGCCACTATTGCGGTCAGCGTAACTTGTTTAGCCTCCTGTGCTTGAACCATTGTAAGTGATGTGAAGCTTGGTGAAACCAAAATTACCAATACTAGTGCCGATCCTAAAATGAGTTTAGAATTTTTAGAGATACATTCATACTTCATTATTCTGCCAGATCGCTTTTTTATATCACAAAAATAATTTCCTAAGTGAATGATTTTTCTCATTGCACATATTTAGAATGTAATGCTTTTAAGTATTGACCATCTCGTGATACACTGTATGTCATCCATCCTTTATCTTACAGGTTTAATGAACTTGCTCTTTCGAATACTTAAACAATCAATACAAAAGTCACACGGAATCTATAACTGTCAGTTGTAATCAATTAATGCTTGCTCATTTTACAGACTCGTGGACAAACTGAGCTCATGTTGAACATTGTTACCAGAAAATTAAAATTAATATGAAGTGCAAACCAAGTCAGCTCAAGTAGAAGCGAATCATTTTGACAACACTTAGCTTACGAAATCTGACCAAGAGATATGGGAACTTAACTGCGTTAGAGAACTTTTCGCTGGAAATTCACTCTGGAGAGTTTATGGTGCTGCTTGGACCTTCAGGGTGTGGAAAAACCACAGTATTGAGATGTATTGCTGGTTTGTCAGATATTAGCAGCGGAGAGATCTATATTGGAGATGAATTAGTGAATAAACTTCCCCCGAAAGATCGTGATGTGGCGATGGTATTCCAAAATTATTCATTATATCCTCATATGAATGTCTATGATAATATTGCTTTTCCATTAAAGATGAGGAGGACCGACAAAAATCAAATAAATGACAGAGTTCAAGAAATAGCAAGTCTTCTCAACATTAGTAATCTACTCAAAAGGAGACCCAAAGAAATCAGTGGAGGTCAAATGCAGAGAGTTGCACTGGGTAGAGCATTAGTTAGAGAACCAAAGATCTTCTTGATGGATGAACCACTAAGTAACCTAGATGCTAAATTACGTACTGAAATGAGGATCGAGATTAAGAAGTTACAAAAAAAAGTAGCGATTACTACTCTCTACATTACACATGACCAGGCAGAGGCAATGAGCATGGCAGACAATATAGCAATCATGGAGGCCGGAAAAATGCTTCAACTTGGTTCTCCCCAGAAAGTATACAACGAGCCTGCAAATCAATTTGTGGGAAGTTTTATAGGTAATCCTCCGATGAATTTTCTAAAATTTAGGGTAGTAAGGGATGAATATATGTTTCTCAAACTTGATAACTGTAATTCAGACAAAAATGATAATAAATCAATGGTTCAAGTCCCTGCTTTACTCTCAACAATTATTGATAGAACTAGGGAAGAAAATATCGTCTTGGGCATAAGGCCAAAGGATATCACAGTGTTGAGAAACAATGAAGGATTTGATGGTCTTAAGTTAAAGGGAGAGGTCACTTATATCGAGCTTTTTGGAGATGATTCAATAGCCGAACTAAAACTGGGACAAGCATCGCTGAAAATATCTAATGTGGCTTCCAGAATAGACGATCTGATCATTGGAAAGGAAGCAGCACTCGGCATAAAATACGACAAAATAAACTTATTTACTAGTTCAGGGGAGAGGATTAATCTCTAAGCGCAATCCATTCTTTTAAGACGTTCTGATTCTTCTTTGTTACCATAAAAAGAAATTCTTAATAATAATAAACTCATCATTAAAATGATCTAGCTGCCATGATGAATGTGCATAAAATTTCTGCAATAACATTAGTAATCAAGGATATGAATAGATCTTGTAAGTTTTATTCTAAGATTCCAGGTTTTAAGCTTACCTATGGTGGATCTCCTAGTGATCTTTTTACTAGCTATGAAATTGGAAATTCCACTCATTATCTAAACCTGGAACTATCCAAGACAAGGCAAAACAATAAGGAACGAGATACAAGGACTGACGTAAAAATTATCCTACATACGGAAGATGTTGATGAATTATATTTTTATTTTAAGAATGATAAAACCATTTCTCAACTAATATTGTTTGACAATGAACCCAGTAACGCTTCATGGGGAGAAAGGTATTTCCACATACATGATCCAGATGGTTACCTGCTTTCATTTGCAAAGACATTAAATAATCAAAAGCACTTTGATACAATGTGACAATCGTTACCAATTTGATGTGGAGCTTATTCAAATAATTCTTATTTTTAAGTATGTATCTTTGTCTAAAACACATCTAAAATAAGTACCTATAGAATGTATAGAATTAACTAGATATTAATTCACATTACTTTTTCTATATGGACCTCGAGTTCTTTTTCGTGCCTTTTCTGCTTCTAATTTTCTTTTTAATAATTCATTCTCATCATCGAGACTGATAAAGTTAGAGGTTACATTTTCATTTTTCTTTGAGTTGGATTCGTCATGTTGGCCATGAGATCTCACCCTATTTTGTCTCATCACATTAATGTAAGTAGAAAATACATTAATAATGTTTCCAATATTTGGCAAGAAGTAGACAATATTAGTAACTGCGATCATAATAAATTACTTATCGATGGTTCGTTTTTATGGCATTCCTTTACATCGCAATTGCCGCTCTTACAATCACTTCTGATAGTGCTGGATGAACATGGACTGTCTTTGCAATGTTATCAATGGTCCCATCTCCACTTTTGATTGCCACAAGGACTTCATGAATAAGTACAGAGGCTTGACTTCCAAGTATATGACATCCAAGAATTTTTCTGTTTTCTTTATTGACTAACAATTTCACAAAGCCCTCTTTCTCTTCTAACGCTTGCCCCATTGCAGTATCGATATATCGATAAATTGACTTGATATATTCTTTTTTACCGCTCTGCTTCAATTCCTGCTCGGTGTATCCGACACCTGCCACTTGAGGAGAACTAAAAATTGCACGGGGCATTGCCCTGTAGTCTACTGGAATTTTTTTCTTGTGATTTAACATGTTGTAAAAAGCATATTGAGCCTCCAAATTTGCACTATGTCTAAACTGATAGCGACCAATTATATCGCCTAGTGCGAATATGCCCTTGACATTAGTTTCAAGATTTTTATCTACGTTGATGTAACCGTCTTCATCCACGTTAATGCCTGTATTTGATAAATTAAGGGTGTCAGAGTTTGGAACACGTCCTGTTGCCAATAAAAGTTGATCAGATTCAATCTCCAAGTATCTAGTAGACCTAGATCTCTTTGCAGAAACCACGAATTTTCCATTTTTCTTTGTTACTCGTTCTGGGATACATTGCAAACATACATTGTATTTTTTAGAGAAAATTTCTGTAAATTTTTTTGATATTTCATAATCTTCATTATGTATCAGATAATTGTGCTTCTGAATTATATTGATCTTTGTTCCGAGGGATCCGAAAAAATGACCGAGCTCAGCGGCTATATACCCGCCCCCAATAATTGTTAGGACTTTAGGTTGTCTAGGTAGTCGAAGAGCCTCATCGCTTGTGAGATAATTGGTCCTTTCTAATCCTTTAATCTTAGGTATTGCAGGTCTCGTTCCAGCAGCAATCAGGATAATATTCGAGGTTATCTTGTTCCCGTCTACCAAAAGTGTTTTTTCATCAACAAACGTACACTCTACTGGGAAAAGTTTTGGATTTTCAGATCCATTGTACGCCTTCCTTATGTGATCTGAATCTGAATCAATTATGCTATTTACTCTGCCCACTATTTTTTGAAAGTCAATAGAAAACCTTTCAACACGTATACCGAAAACATGGGCAGTTTTTATTATCTCTGTTATATCTGCACTATGGATAAGAAGTTTGGAAGGGATGCAACCCCTATTTAGGCATGTTCCCCCCATTCTGTTCTTTTCAACAATTGCAACTTTCATACCAGTTTGCGCTGCTGCGCTGGCAACATCTAAACCGGCACCACTCCCGATGACTATAAGATCAAATTTCTTGACGTTTTTTGGTTCCAATGTTTTAAATTCAATCTTGTTTGTATATATGATTTGAAAGTTGTTTTAATCATATTCCGGGGTTGTATTTTTAATGAAAAACATCAACAATACATGTTAGAATGAAAATATTCAGGAATAGTTGAAATCTGTATTAACGAGATTGATAGTGCTAATGCTTCAATAAAAGGTAAAGTTTATCATGAATTAATTGGCACTCCTAATGGTAATATTCATTAACATCGTAAGATCGATTATCGTAATAGCTCATACAAATCATTTAGTACTCCGTCTATGTACCTTCATAGGAAAAACCTCATTTATCCTACATATCAGTTGTTCCTTATGATATAGCGAGTAGTTTCTAAAAATATGTAGTTCCCTAGTAAAACCTATTTCTGTGATTTTTTTAAATATCTCGAGTCTATGAGAGAGTAGTATTTTACCAATACCGTACTTTTGTCCTCGAATCTCTTTTAAGACCTGAAGTGGTATTTTTTTACTATATATTCTGGAATTTGCATAAGCCAAAATATCATTGTTTGAAGAAATTATGCACGATTTTCGTTTTATCACGTTTTTTTCTTCAACTTGTTCAATGACTTTTATTTTTGTATCTGTATTATTTATTACTTCTAAAAGATACTGCGTATTTCCCAAATCAATTAAAAGTAATCTTTGAATCAGATCAAGTATTTTATTTGAAATAGCTTCAAGCTTGTGTATATCATCAACAGTGAAAGGATGATTCTTGACATGATAGACTCTATACATGCTATTTGATTACAAAAACGAAAATTAAAAAGTGATCTGGAGTGCTCGGCAAATCAAGAACGTAATGGAGAATAATATGGTGCCTATACTTGTGATTTTTAATCTTAATTCTAACTTTTTAGTTCCACACTGGTCGTTGGCTCGTTTTAACTTTTTATATTTCCGCGAAAAATTTATTTCGAAATATGATAATGCAAATGCTATCAGAGATAGTAACAAGGGGGCATATGATAGGGAATTAGTTTGCATGATATAGCCTGCCAAAAGTGGCATGCTGCCCCAAGATATTGAAAACCACACGTTATTATGAAAAAAACCATTCCATATTTCATAGTTGTACGCAAAGAGGAAAAATCCTTCCAGAATTGCTATTGGTAGTAATAATGGTACAAAAAATACAATGTAATATGCACCAATCGCATAGGCTATAACTAACCCAGAGACTAGCATTATGAGTAATTCGAGATTTGAAAAATGGTCACCCCAAGGCTTATTTTTTTTTGATCCCATACTATCTGCAGCATGGGCAGAAATTCCTAGAGCAGAAAAATAGATTAGTATAATGGCAACAATCCTATCCCATGCAATGGTAGGGGATATCAAAGATCCTATTATTGAAAAAGAAATACACATTCCCGTGTACGGAAGGAACATCATACCAACAAAAATCCTAAATTTTATTGGGCCAAACTTTGGTACAAACCATTCATTTATCCTGGTAACTTGCTCTCTCATAATTTTCTCGCCCACACTATAGCAGCGGTACCACATGTATAGTACTTTTTTGATATAGACCTAAACCCCATCCCGTCAAGTTCTCTTTCGAGGTTATATACCCAAGGTTTTAGTTGTATTACTTTATCTAGATTGGAAAACACATATTTCCAAGAAGTTATAACTTTTCCGAGTTGATTCAGGATTTGAAAATAAGTGTGCCACAATAATTTCATCATTTTGGCATCAGGATATGTAAAGTCATGAATTATCACAATCCCGCCTTTTTTTAAAACCCGCCAATGTTCCCTTACCATAGCAGATAACTCTGTATATTTAGCTAGATACGATGAAATTATGACGTCAAAACTAGCATCTTTGTACGGGAGAAATTCTGCCAAGGAATTGGTCAATAGAAGATAACTTTGCCTGCTTTTTGCTAGTTTTAGGTATTCAAATGTAAGATCGCATCCAATTATTCTAGACTCGGCTGATACATTTCCGATAAAAGTTGAAAGTATTCCAGTACCGCATGCTAAATCTAGAATTAATTTATTATTTCCATCAATAAGACCTACCATTTCCTTTTTCCATGATGAATCCTTATCGAATGTTGTATATTTGACAATCTTATCATAGCTTGATGCGTTTAGGGATGAAAAAAATTTTCTTGCAATCAGGCTGCCATTTCTATCCAATATTACATAGTTCATTGAATATGAATGAATATTAAATGTACGTATGCTCAAATATACAAGGAATTCAAAAATTTATTAATTTCTGTGCAGATAATTTTTTAATTGATTTAATGATTATCGTAAAAGACGACTCTTGTTTGAAATCAGTATGCAACTCTGGGTTTATTGAATTTGGCAATCTATGAGATTTCATTTTGTCTAGTGCTATTCCTAATAACAGTAATAGCTTCCTCGTCTCCATTATTTATGGATGAAATCTCGATTTTTATAATTGTACGTGGAATTAATTGTTCACAATTTTGATTATTGACAAGGCAAGCCGTATTTTTGTTCAGTTATGCATCCAGAAAATAATAATGTATTATATAGCCCTTAATACCAATATTATTGATTCTTTTGACTCGAAATAATTTTCCCATGAAAGATTGGCATATTAAACATATGGAAAATACAGTAATTAAACATGTTAAGGGATTATCACCGGACGCAACAAGATATCAAAAAAAGATGCATTATAAATACGGAGGAATAGTAAAGATTTTACGATATATTGAATACGATAAAAAACACGGAGTAACGAACGATGATATTGTTGCAATAGTAGAAAAACTTCGCTCAGACTCCTCATATGAAGAGATTCGTACTAACGAGGGGTTCCTTGATAGGTTAAAGGAAATTGAATCTTCAATCGTGAACACCCCTACAACGAAGATTCTGACTAAATAATTATTTTTGTCGCATTAATATGAATGATTTTCGACTTTGTGTTCATGTAAAGCTTTCCATGTGGTAAATGAAGAGTTACATTTTTCGCAACTATACTTAATTTTTCTGCCATACACAAACTTGTTAATGTCAATTGATTCATGGTTATCCTTATAGTCATGTGACAAATTAAAGCGCATAATTCTTCTGGATACTCTGACCAATGGCAACCGTTAATTGTTCATAAAAGCATACTTATTTAAACTAATAACACATCAGAAATCAGTTCGAATTAATTCAAAAAGTCACAGCTGCATGGTTAACGCATAACATATGAGTTGTTA
>DATBHO010000076.1:0-21093 GCA_036557405.1 Nitrososphaeraceae archaeon | reverse complement strand
GAAATTATTTCAAGCCACACGAAAGGATTCCTTTTTCAGGATTTCGTTGTGTTAGAGACCTTCTTTAACATAATAAGAGAATATTGTTTCTTTGGATCAGTAAAATTCCTTATCACTTCAAGGCCAGCATTTTTCACCAGTTCTTTGAGCCTATTTTCGGTAAATTTGTAGGAATTTTCTGTATGGATAGTTTCACCCTTCTTGAAATAAAATGTGCTACCGATTGATCCTATCATTACTTGTTGATCCATCTTTGACTGCAAGTGCATCTCAATTCTATGTTTGCGGATATTGAAAAATGACTTGTGCTCAAAGGTTGATAGTTTAAACCTTCCGGCTAGTTCTCTGTTAATCCTGTACAAAATATTCAAATTAAATTTTGCGGTTACCCCTTTCTTGTCATTATACGCCCTTTCCAAATCAGTTTTATTTTTTTCAAGGTCGAATCCAATCAACAATGCGTCTCCTTTTCGCAAATTTTTCCTTAAAGAATAAAGAAAAACCTGCGATTCTTCAGGATCAAAATTTCCAATACTCGACCCCAAAAATAGTATTAATTTTCGTTTGGGAATGTTATCATGCTTTTTCATAAACTCATTTATTTTTTTTAAACCGGATAAATAGTCTGAACAAAGTCCAAACACTTTTAGATTTGCATATTCTCTAGTAAGATCCCTAATTGAATTTTCTAGCATTTTTAGAGATACATCTATTGGAAAATAGCAAACTTTCTTAAAGGTCGAAATAGATGGTTCTAATAAAATTCTCGTC
Source organism: Nitrososphaeraceae archaeon (assembly GCA_036557405.1). Lineage (GTDB taxonomy): Archaea > Thermoproteota > Nitrososphaeria > Nitrososphaerales > Nitrososphaeraceae > TA-21. Next base: position 20,322 of record DATBHO010000076.1, on the reverse strand, counting down.
TTGGCGGAATTTCCATTGCCTAATTCAATAATACTTATTTGGTTTTCTCCAATCAAGTTCATAATTTCGTTCACAGATTTTTTCAAGATTAGTAATTCAATGCGATTAAGATAGTATTCAGGTTGGTCGCAAATTTTCTCGAATAATATTGATCCATTTTTGTCATAAAAAAATTTAGGTGAAATATGCTTCTGTTTATCATTTAATCCTCTTTCAACGTCGATTGCAAATTCGTTATTTGCCTTAAATTGTTCAATGTTATCAATTAACAAGCCTTTGGTAGACACCTCATTAGAAGATATAAATTATAATTTGTGGTCATTTTATTCAATTGTCAATGCTTAGACAGATTTTTAAGATATTGTAAACTTATCATTATGTCATCTTTATAGCAGGTATTCTGAATAGTAGGCTCGAAGGTAAGAAATCTCGAATATTTTATTTTCTTTAGCGCCTTTGTAACGCTCTCAAAGTCTATGTGGCCGAAACCTGGCATCTTCCTATTGTTATCAGACATATGAACATGTTTTAACAGCGTGTTTGAATTTATAATGGCATCATATATCGAATCTTCCTCTATGTTCATATGGAAGGTATCTAATAAGATCCCCAAATTTTCTTCGTTTACTAGATCAACGATATATTTTGCATCCTCTGAATCGGTACAAATCGGAGTGCTGTAACGATTCAATGGTTCAATAAGGAGCTCAACTCCGTAGTTGCCGGCATATTTTGCTAAATGGCGTATCGGTTTTATGAATGAGGTAACTAATTTTCTTTTCTCTTCACGTAATAGAACTTTGTGATTTCCATCAGAAATTAAAGGAACGTCACTGAACAAACATATATTAAATGTGTTCCCACCCAGAGTATGACAAAGAACGATGCACTTCTTTATGTAGTTCTGGGCGGCCACGAATGAATCATTATTTGTAGTAATTATGTTGCGGAGCTTATAACCACTATTGCTGAGGCCCCACATTCCAGTTACTCCAGAAACCTCCATTGAGAAGGAACCAAGTAGATTTGAGATATTCTTAACATCAATTAAATCAGGTTCACCATAAACTTCCACAGTGTCGAACCCTTGATGATTCAAATTTTCAAGGCTCTTATCCAATGGTTCCAACTCTCTAAAAGTTGATAATGTTATAGAGTACTTCCAGGACATGTCAATAGTATAATATGTTATAATAGGTTCTTAAGATATTTGCCGATGGTAACGATACTCAAATTTTCACTCTCGTCTGTTTCAGTAATATCTTTCTTATTCGACACATAAACTGGCTTAGGTTCATCTTCTGATGGTAATCTGCCATGTGAACCTTTAACCAATTTACCATCACATGGTATAGATTTCGTATTAGGATCAAAAAATAATTCAACAGGATCATAACCCGGCTTCCTATGAATATCAACCTTCTTGGCATAGGTTGGCGCTTTAGTTGGATCAAACCACCAATAATAGCTAAACCATTTATCTGCATTTGACACCGCGATTAAATCACCACTCCTTGGATGGTTTATCCTCATCTTTTGTTTCAATTCCCCATCTAATATGATGTCGACCCCTTTTATTCCTTCTAAAATTCTTTTCACTGAATTTGTGTAGTTTTCTTTAACATAAATATGGGCTATTTGATGGTCTACCATTGCAAACGCCTTGCTATATTCCAGGTCTAAGTATTCTCTCTCTTCAATCTCCCTCACCGATAGAAGATCATTTTCTCTAAAAATTCTATTTAATGAAACGTCAGAATTGACATCTGTGAAACCATACTCTGAAAAAATGATTATTTGCGTATCTTCTAGTATGCCAATATCCGTTACCTTCTTAACCAATCTCCCAACTAAATCGTCAACAAAGCCCAGGTCCTCTTTTAAATTATTATAGGCAATACCGTATCTCTGGAGAGCATAATCTAGGTGAGGGATATACGTAAATAAGTAATTAGGTCGTTCGTTCTCTAATACAAATTCTGTTGCTAACTCTATCCACTCGCTTGATTTTTTAGAAACAAGGGGACCCCAGTACCATGACAAATCAAATTTACCTATTTTTCGGAATAGCTTTTCATAGAATCCTGGTGGTTTATTATAACACCACATTATCATTCTGTCATCCATATGTAATGGGCGCGGAGTTAATACAATATCAGCATTACAATACATTGTATTTTGCCAAAACAAAATGGCTGTTTTCAAAGCAGTATCGCGTCTCTTAACTGTATCCCAAATTCTGTCAGCTTGAACCAAACTGCTTGATTGTTCCCAAAAGGAAATAGCATATTGTTGTCTGTTATACAATCCATTTGAAATAATACCATGTATTTCAGGATATGAGCCGGATAGTAAGCTACTTTGCACCGTACATGTTACTGCAGGAAATACTGTTTCTATATTTCTTGTTTCCCCAGTTTTTGAAATATCAAATATGTTTGGAGTTAGAGTTTCAGAAATGTGTTTCTTTTCTAAACCTACAATATCAATCACTATTATATGTTTAGCCATAAATGTAATTCAATTTATCGAGAATTTAATTCTAATTATTTTTTTCTTAGGTCATGTACATTTTTCTTGCCAAGATCTGCAACGGGGCGAGCAATATCAGCACGACTAGACCTATCTCAATTCCTATAATTCCACTTAGAAATGTCGAGTCCAGGACAATAATTGACATAATCATGTTTTTCACAATCTGTTGCATTCCAACTGAATCCTTCTTTTGAAATTTGTAGAATGTTATGCCCATAATAAAAGAAAAGAAAGACAAGATAATTAGTGACTCATATTTGAAAAATCCCGTATATGGAAAAAGGACAATTAGAAAAATAATAGCGGCTACTACGGCAGGAATAAGAAATAGTTTTGAATTTTTCGGAAAGCCATGTACTTCGTATCTACTGATGAATCCTATCAGGCTCACATAAACAAATGTTATTGTCAGTACAAACGCTAGAATTATAAATTCAGGATAGCTCCCAATATTGGCAAAATCTACACTTGTTCCCAGTAATACATTCATGACTCTTGCGGCGGCTATAGTAAATGGACCAGCTTGTGTTTTTTTTAAGAATTTATCATATCCGAAAATAGTGATCAATAAAACTGAGGAAATGACAAATGTTGAAATGCTGATTATAAGGGACAAGGCTAGAGCTAGGATTGAAAATATGACGACAAGACCAATTGCTGCTCTTTTTGATACTTTACCTGAGGCAATGGGTCTGTCAGGTCTTTCTTTCTTGTCAATGGAATAATCACAAATATCATTTAGAATGAGGCCAACACTATAAAGTAGAATCGAAATTGTTACTAATTGAAGTACCTGAACATATGATGTCAAAGTCAATGATGACACTATAACATAACCTACCAGAATGTTGGAAGGGAGTGTAAACAGATTTGGTAGTCTTACTAGAATGAGATAATCCTTGAAATTAGGTGATTGCATAAGTATCACGGGTCACGAATAGGATGGATAAATAAATGAAAAATCATCAGATTGTGCGACAATGTAAATCATTTCTTGCCTAAATATAGTCAAGTGACTTGATAAATTTCAATGCTTGCTTTGCGGCAAACGCCGGACATTCTTGATATGGATACAGTTCTACTGTTATGAATCCATCATAACCAATATTTTTTAATGATTTAAGGACAGAATCAATGTCTATGGCACCTTCACCAAGCATAAGGTGGTGATGCTTTCTATCCGCGGCTATATCTTCTAAATGGACGTGTCGAATATACTCCGATAATTTGTAAATAACCTGTGATGGATTTTCGCCCACGCAAAATGAATGTCCAATATCAAAATTTAATCCAATGTATTTTGAATCAAAATTTTTAATAAACTTAATGAACTCTTGGGAATTTTCAATTAAAAGTCCTGGCTCTGGTTCAATCAGCAGAGTAACATTTTCCTCTTTTGCTGTTTCTAATATCTCATGTATCCCATTTTTAAAAATTTTCAATTGGTCGGATTCGTTCAATCCTTGATTGATAATTGGACCTCCTGGTTCGGTGGAGATGTTACTTACACCCAATTTCCGAGCTAATTTTATGCAGTCTAATGTATGTGCAATTCGCATTTTACGGGAGTCAGAGTCACTTTCGATCCATGAAGGATGATAAGTATCACCTATTGCAAATAGCGTAAACGCGTTTAAGTTGGAAACGGTTATTCCTAATTTTGAGAATAATTGCTTAATTTCATTGATATCGGTATCAGTAAGTGTTTTGGGATATGCATGTGGAATATCACAAAGTATCTCGATACCATTATATCCAATCTCGTAAAGCGTATTTATTGCATCTTTCAATGAATATTTTTTAAATGCGTTTGTACTGAATGCAAATTTCATATCTGTTTATTAGGGTCTCCAAACAAATTTGGGGGATTGTTTAAAAAATTCAAATGCATTGTAACATGTTACCCTTTCGATATCATTCTTGCTGAAACCTTTTTTTTTCATTTCAGTTGCTACCAAGGGTACACTTAACGGGTCAGAGACTCCCCAATCCGCAGAACTATTTATCATAATTTTATCGACACCGTTTTTTTCAATCATATTGATCGCTCGGGTCGGAGACAGTTTTGTTATGGGATAAACAGTTAACCCAGCCCAGCAACCAAGCTCCAAAGTTTTTTCCAATGTTTCTTCAGTATTATGATCAATTAGTATTTTGTTCGTCAAACTTAAAAGGTTCTTACTTTTAAGAACGGATTTTGTACGTTCAATTCCTTCCTTTTTATTAACATGTGGAAGGTGGATCATTGTAAGCATATTTTTGTCCAATGCAATATCAAGTTGCAACTGAAACAATTCATCTTCTAAATCATTAATCAAGTTATAGCCAATTTCGCCAATAGCGACAATTCTCTCCCTGTCTAAATACTTTGACATAGCTTTAAGTGCATCGAGAGCAAGGGGTCGTTCAGTGGACTCCTTCGGATTCACCGATAAACAAACATAATGATCAATATCAAATTCCATTGATCTTTTTGTTTCAAAGGATATCATGTGTTCCCAATAATCTTCAAAAGTACCTACCGAAGTTCTTGGACTACCCAGCCAAAAAGATGGTTGGACAATTACTTTGATGCCTGCTTTTGACATTAGTTCATAATCGTTAGTGGTTCTAGAATACATGTGTATATGTGGATCAAAAAAACGTTCCAAAATTATTCACTCTTATTGAAACAAATCCTTTTTTATATTTGTCTTCTGTATTTCAAGGCCTAGAAAATCTTGAAATGAAGACAAAATAAACTTCAGTCGTGTAATTTAGATTAAATTACCATTATTCAAATTATTTAGATGAAATTGAGCATTGACGATAAGAACTATAATCTATCCATTCAATTAGATGAAATACAGCTTCGTAACCCAACCATGCTAGCTTCAGGAATATTGGGAATATCCCAAAGTATCTTTGAACGATTATACGACGAGAATATAGGCGGCATCGTGACTAAATCGATTAGTGTTGACCCAATGAAAGGATATCCAAACCCAACAGTTATTCCCTTAGGTGGAGGGAATTACCTAAATGCCGTAGGATTATCAAATCCTGGAGCATATGCGTTTTCAAAAGAGTTATCTCAAAATAAAAATATTCCAATATTCATTAGCCTTGTCGGTTCCTCTGAAAGGGATTTTGCAAAAATGATCAAAGTTTTCGATTCGCTGAACATTATCGGATATGAAATAAATCTCTCTTGTCCTCACGTCTCTAAAATGGGAATGGAAGTTGGTGATGATCCAGAAGCAGTCAGCAAGATTGTTAGTACCGTTAGAATGAATACAAAAAAGCCAATCTCCGTCAAAGTAGGGGTAGGTTCAGTTGATGTCATTGAACTTGCAAGGATCGCAATAGACGCAGGCGCTAATATGATTACTGCCATAAACACCTTAAGAGCGATGAGCATTGATGTGGAAACAATGATGCCAATCCTTAGTAATCGCATAGGAGGCTTATCCGGCACTGCAATTAAACCGATAGGAATAAGATGCGTTTATGAAATCTCAAAGAATCTCAAAGTACCTGTAATAGGATGCGGGGGAGTCTCGACATGGCAGGATGTGATTGAGTACATGCTAGCGGGGGCTTCTGCCGTTCAAATTGGAAGTGTATTAGGCAGCGCCGGTCCTAGGATCTTCAATAGTATCACCAAAGATTTAAAAAAATATGTTGAAAGAAAAGGATTAATGAAAATTAGCGAGATAGTTGGAATTGCCCACAAATATTGACAAAAGAAGAATAGTTGAAATTGATGAGACTATTGCTGAAACACCAACTGTTAAGACATTAGTATTTAACGACACCCTAAGTTACTCAGCCGAACCTGGCCAATTTTTAATGATATGGATTCCACGAATTGAAGAAATACCGATGAGCGTAATGATACATTCTAAACAAGGTTTTGCCGCAGTTACAATTAGAAAATTTGGAATTGGTTCTACATCATTGTTTGAGAGAAAAAAGGGTGATCTTATCGGTATACGTGGGCCTTATGGTAACAGATTCAAATTAAGAAAAAAATATGAAAAAATATTGATAATCGGAGGAGGAACAGGTTTAGTTCCATTATTGAGGCTGGCATCCGTGGCAATAAATAAAAAAATTAAGAGTACAATAGTTATGGGCGCTAGAACAAAAGCGGAGGTATTATTTGAGAAAATAACTAGAAAAATTATTTCCGGTACTACTTCTTCACTTCTTGTTTGCACTGATGATGGCAGTTATGGAATAAAAGGGACGAGTGTAAGCGAGATGACCAAATTAGTCATAAATCAAAGCTTTGATTGCGTATACACCTGTGGACCTGAATTGATGATGAAGGCAGTTGTTGATATAGCCAAACAAAATTCAATCCCAGTCCAGGCTAGTTTGGAACGGTATATGAAGTGCGGAATAGGTATCTGCGGAAGTTGCTGTCTAGATAGTTCTCTTATTTGTCAAGACGGGACCGTATTTAACGGAATGCAATTATCAAAGATGGTTGAGTTTGGTAGTACGTATAGAGACAAAGATGGACAAAAAATTAAATATGCATAATTGGAAATAATATTTTTGGTTATTTTTAGATTGGTATTTCCATAACAACATGAGAAGATCTCTAATCTTTGTCAATATTTATCAATCTTTGAAATAGTCATACTTATCTAGTTAGTTTTTATCTGTACGTGCAACTAAATTCATGTTCTAATATGAAGAATCGTTCAGAGATTGAAATAATGGCTGCCATCCTTAACGCAGCAGTTTCAAATTGGGAATACAAAACTACAATAATGATTAATGCTGGTGTATCACATTCTCAATTGACCCGCTACTTATTGACTGCTGTTGATAGGAAGCTCATGGAATACTCTGAAGTTACTGGTTTGTATAGAACTGCTGAAATGGGGTTGGTTTTCATTAAGAAACATGAAGAAATGTGCAGAATTTTCCCCGCAATATCTGATTTGCCAGAAGTATCTCACAGCAATTATGTTGTAGAAGAATCATTGAATGAGTAAACTACAATTTTCAATATAATACCTAAGAATAGTTGATTCTTTTTATTTACATTTTTGATATAGCTTCTAAACGATTATTGAAATTAGATAGAATGAAAATTGGCTTTCTTAAGTTTACTAACGCTTAGTAATCGAAATAAACAAGTTTAAATTTTTCAAGTAGCCATACCAGTTGCATGCAATTTTATTTTTGATCTAACTTTGAATCTATATAATCTGCGAATTCAGAATGTCTAAATATTGAATGAAATTGCGTGTTGCTTTGATTAAGCAAATTTTCTTCTGTTTCTCTGTCTATCACACTCATGATGCTGATCTCGCTAATTCCTTGATTGCGTAATGCAGAAACTGCATGTAATACACTTTTTCCGGTGGTAATCACATCATCAACTACTGCAACCGGAGTTTGGACAATACCTTCAACCGTTTTTTCAAGACCATAAGCTTTCATGTTCTTTCTGACAAAAAAACCAGATACTCTGCATGTCGGCTCTAATTGAAAACTCGAACAAACTATGGCGGTGGCAATAGCAATTGCTCCTGATTCTAACCCTCCTACTGACCTAGTTTTGGGTTCAACTTTCAATATCGCTGCTAGCATTACTTGGCCTATTAGTGCAGCACCCTCGGGTTCACCTACAATAGATTTGATATCATAATAAAACTTACTTTTTTTTTTGCTTGACAAAGTTACATCCCTGATGACAATTCCTCTCGCCTTAATGATATCCTTAAGTCGGTTGCGTTTTTCATCAATGGTGAGATCCAATGTTAGATTGCCCTCTCATCTAGTATATCTTAATTAATAAAAAGTTAACCGTATCAATGACATTAAATCATCATGGCAGGATAATTTTAACTGAGAAACATTCATCAACAATCTGTTTTCTTAGACTCATCAACATTATATATTCAAGACAACAAATAATTGAACTGACTAATGACTAAAAATATCCAGACAGCGCTAAATGATTGGCATATGAGTGTTGTAAGTCATATGAAAATAAACGATCCTTCAAAATTAGCAGAGTATGCGTTACAGATTTCACGTATTGTTGCCTATGATCATTTAGTCATAAAGGATGAATTATCGAAAATTGATGAAATTGGGAAAAAAATCATTAAGTCGATGAAAAGTTCATCAGAATTCAGACCTACTCAATTAATAGAGAAAATAAATCATCAACTGTATAAAATAGATAATTACAGGGGAAACCGAGACGACTATTATAACCCGTCAAATAGTTTGCTCAATATAGTATTAAAAAGAAAAACAGGTAATCCAATAACGCTATCTATATTATATATCCAATTGGCCCATTCAGTAAACTTCACACTCTATCCTGTTAATTTTCCCTCACATTTTATGGTAAAACATATTTTAGATGAAGAGGAGAATGAAATTATAATTGATCCATTCAATGAGGGCAGAATAATGGACGATTACTCGCTAAAGGAATTACTTGATCATTTTTATCCTAAAATGAACATTACTTTGACCAGAAAACTGGTTGATAAGGCATCAAACCCGGATGTTATCATACGAATGTTGAATAATCTAAAGACGAGTTTTTTTGAATGTCAGGATTTGGATAACGCAGAGCTTGTGAACGAAATGATATTGGATATCAATAGAAATGATCAACACAGCCTTAGAGACAAAGGAATGGTCTTTCTACATAAAAAAAAGCACGAACAAGCGTTGGAATTTTTTAACTTATATTTAGAAAAATTTCCAGAAGCCAATGATGCAGATAACATCTTGGAATTAATAAGAAAAATCAAGACTAATGAGTTGTAATATATTTCATAGATTTTCAATTGCTCATCAAAAGTGATATATTTCTGAGATTTTGATAATTTGAATTATCGTGTCAGACAAGTCAGGTTTGTTAGATACCATCTTTCACCATGGAGAAAGAAAAATAGTAGTATGTAAAGATGATCTGAAATTGACTGAAAAAAAAAATAACACAATATTCATACTATTTGTTGAAGAGTCTCGAGGCTCTGCAGGGGGAAGAATAGGAGGTACAGGTTTTAGAAAGATAAGTAGGATAGTTTGTTATAACACTACAAATGGCTTTCAGAAAAAAATATTCGAAACTCAAGATGATAACGTTATTTCAAATTTTCAAATACCCTTGAGTGCAGTAGCTATGGACATTGTACTGTCAGATGGAACCCAAAAAGTTGTTCAAGGGATTGTCGATGAAGATCTAGTAAATTCTTACCTTACACTGATTCGCTAAATGGTAAAATACGCAATTATTTTTATTTTTCTTACTCATGAACTGCATTTCATAAGTTGATAATCTTGGAATTTTGTCATAATATCAATTATCATAAAATGAAATTGGTATTTATCATTGGATAGATATGAAATGTTTATTTTTGTGTTATTTTTAGTTATAACGTCTATCATAATATAAATTGGGACTTCAACTAATATCTTGAAACTTGATAACTCACAATAAATCTATTGCCGTATTTGATTCTGGATTAGGTTCATTATCTGTTATTAGGGGCATACGAAGTCAGATTTCAAAGGAAAATATTCTTTATTTTGCAGACAAAAGAAATTTTCCCTATGGTCAAAAATCAGTCGAAGAGCTAGAACAAATTATGGTAGAGACGATTAGAATACTATCAAGTTTTTCTCCAAAAATAATTGTCGTTGCTTCTATTACACCATCTATCCAAATGTTGAGCAGGCTAAAATCTAGGAGCACTATTCCTATATTGGGCGTGTATATCCCGCTACAAGAAGCCTCAAGGATTACAAAAAAGAAGCATATCGGAATTTTGGGCACCAAGAGCACCATTAATAGCAGGCATCTCGATGAGTTGATAAGATTACAAGTACCTCAAGACATATTTGTATCTAGATTTGATGCATCCCCCATAATAGAGATTATAGAGAAGGGCATTTTTCTTAAAAATAAAGAACTTACAATTACCACTATATCGAGGACATTAGAGAGCATGGAAGAAACAAGCGTAGATGTTCTTGTATTATCAAGTACTCATTTATCCTTTATTAAATCTGATTTGATTTCGATGTTTCCTTCAATAAGAATAGTAGATCCGATCCTTGATGTTGTAAAAGAGATAAAGTACTATTTAAGAACAAAAAATATTTTAAGAAAAACTGGACAAGGTAGAATAAGAATTATAGTAAATGGAGATAAGGACGAGTTCCAAACCATAATCAAGACTATGGGATTACCCGGACCAGTTGAAAGCTTTCAAAAATAATTTCTGCGTTTACAAATCGTAGAATAACAATCTAGTCGCAATTTCAACTATCGATTATGTTAAATAGCCAGAAATGAGCTCTTTAGGAGATGAGAAGCCGACCAAACTGGGATACATATTTTATGCTTCAAGCTGAAATTGCGAAACTGCGCTCAAATTGTTTAAGTCGCCAAGTTGGTTGTGTGATTGTGAAAGACCATAGGCAAATAGCTACAGGCTATAACGGTACTCCTTCAGGGATAAAAAACTGCTTTGATGGAGGTTGTCCAAGATGCCTAGACAAACAAAATAATCAGATAAAATCGGGAGAAAATCTAGAGCGATGTTTTTGCACTCATGCAGAAGCAAACGCCATAATGCAGTGTGCCTTGTTTAGAACCGGAAGCACTAAGGGAGCTACTTTATATTCCACATTCGCACCGTGTTTGGAATGCAGCAAAATGTCAATCAGTGTCGGAATTAGCAGAATAGTTATATTGGATTCTTATCCAGAGGATGGGATTGAAATATTGAAACAGGCTCACATTGAGGTTTCAAAATTGGAAAAACAAGAAACACTGTCATGGATCACAAACTTGGATTCGACAAATATATAGGCATCGTGTAATTTGGATTCAACACACTTAGAGTCTACTTCTAATTTTATTTTGGCAAATTTGGCATAAGAAATTATTAAAAATTAATTGATCAGTAACAACAATAAGAATTTAACTAAAGGTTGGAACGAGCTTCAGTAATTCATTTATAAAATAATTACCTACAAATAAATGTGAAATTGAGCTCATACAGATTATTCGATTCAAAGTTAACCCTCTTGATGGCTGTCACCATGCTTGCAGTGATAACATACAGTTCCATCACTCTCCAAATTTCATTCGCGCCTCCTCCTGATAAAATGATAGTTGATCCGACCCTCCACCCAGATAATGTTACTGCTTCAATTGGTGATCTTATGATTGTAACATTTAGTTCTGGTACTGGCATGAGAATCCCAGAATCTGATAAACCAGCAATGGAAGTTTCATGGGCAGGAGCAGGGAGCTACAAAGGAACTGCAAATATTTCAGATTTTGGTACTGTTATGATTGAACCTCAGGCCAATGGTACATCAAAAATTCATGGACAGGGGATGATTATGGATCCCAAAGGTGAATTTGCCACTTATACAATTCAAGGGATAGGTAGAACGGGATCCGATGGATATTTTAGAAATCACGGTATTGTAATATTTAGTGCATCATCAGGAGGGGTATTTGATCACCTCTCTGATACTGTTGGTATATTTGCGAACGAGGTAAATCAAAAGGGTAATGCATTAACCAAGATTTGGGAACTTAAATGAAAGTGAAAAGTACTTGGAAGATTAAAATTGATTATTAGAAACGTATCCGTCTAAAGAAAACACAAGAAGGTATCCAATAGGACAATAGTTCTTTTGAATTTGTATTCAAAAAGGCCTCGTCAAAAATACACATACAAACATGATAAGAAGTATGATAAAAGAAAATCCTCTGAACACGTCATCGTTTGCTTTGACTGCGGTAAATTATTCTATTCAGAAAAGGCTTTTGAAAATCATAAACCTTGTGATCTGATGAAAGTTTACAGCCATATGATTTAGGTTAATCCGACATTAACTTGACAGAACCTGACATAGCAAAACATATTAGATTCCTAGTGGCGTTAAATTCATGCCTAATTCAAAAAGAGAGATGTATGTCTGTTTTTCTAAACAAGAGATACTCATGATAGAAGAATTTGCAAAAAAGAAAGGAGCATTGAATATTAGCCAAGCCTTAGAATCACTTGTTAAAGAGAAACTTGATAAAAATTAGCTTTTATTAGGTCCGCAAATTAATTTTTGAGTTCTAGCTTAGGGTTTTTCCTTTGTTTTTGTACCTATATCTATAGTCTCATCAATATCAGAAACGAATATCTTTCCTTCCCCTGCAAGACCGGTGCTAGTGCTTGCAAGTATCTTGTTTACTACTTGTTCAGCAATGGCGTCATCCACTACGGTAAATATAGTAAGGTTGACGTTAAATTCAGGTGTATAGAGAGAAGTGCCTCTTCCAGAATGCACCGCAGCAGGAGGATTAACACCTCTTCCTTTTGAATCATAATAGGTAAAGCCACCAATATTCAATTCCTTCAATGCGGAAAAAGTGTCTGTCATTTTTGACTGTGGAATAATAGCCTCTATTCTTTTCATAGTTATTACTCTATCTTACTGCTTTTATTAAAATTTTCTTATCCAAAAATTAATTTTAACGAACTTTAGACAGAAAAGTATTCAATTTCATAGAATAAGGCAGTCAACCTTAGAAGGGTCTAATCATTAAGAATGAATTAACGCATTTTTTCTATTTGTATATACCCCAACTATGATTACGGCTACTCCAATGCATATAATCACTATATCTCCAGGAATCAAAATAGCTGCAATCTGATTAACCATCCCAAAAACCACCAACATGATGCCAAAGATTGCCATAGATATCCCTGATAAAATTTCTCCATTCAAACCATTCGCTACCATACATATGTTCACACATTAGTATCAATAAAAATATTTTCATTGACTGAAATTCTATTCAGATCTCATTCTATCTGACCGTTTTTTCCATGCGAATAACATAAAAATAAAAGGTATCGTCATCACAGTGGTGGCAATTAGTACTGGCTGCACTATTGCCATATCTACCGGAATTCCTATAGCCATAAAGTACGGGAATGGATAAAGTCCAGACACGAAAAACCAAACAGCCACAATCATCAATATGTAAGGTATATTCTTCTTGATAAATGAGGCAGTTTCCACTTTTCGTGAACTACATCTAGTACATCTTGTACCCTGTCTGTTTATACACGATGAGCAAACAATTTTCGAACAAATAACGCAGGACCTGCTACCAAATCTGCTTCCACATAGTTCACAATTGGTCAACTGGCAAACTAAGGGATAACAATACGTAATAATGTTTTAGAGTCTGCCAAAGCCCTTGACGGTACATTTTGCATTGCAAAGCTTTGTGAAAATTTAAATTTACAATCTAGATTTTGTGTCTTCAATAACTTATCCACTTGTTGCGCTTTGGTTAATATCTCTAAGTGATGGTGGGGTTAGCAAGACAGTTTGATTTCTAATTACTTCTCGCACAGGCAGTCCGTATTCTTTTCTCAACTCTGCTTGTTGTGTATTTATTCTTTCGGCAGAGAAAGATGGCCCAATGTGCCCGTATACAATATAAGCAATAATTATGATTGCTAAGGATATGCCCATTACAAGTATGCTCCAAGCTACACCCTTCATGTGGAAATATCCTCCTCCAGAGTGTATCTTCTCGTCGTGCGAAGACATGATGAAGTTAGCTAACTTTAGAGCTTAAAAGCATTTGGATTGTCATTGAAAACTATCTATTAATTTTAATTTCATAATAACAAATGAATAAAACCTCGAGTTTTTGTATAAAGATAATGATTGAAGAAAAACTGGAATCAATTGGAATAAAGTTATCAAATCCTCCTCAACCTATAGGCGCATACGTTCCAATATTACAAAGTGGTGATTTGGTTTTTGTTTCTGGTCAAATCCCATTGGTGAGTGGAAACCTACCAGAAAAATACAAAGGTAAAGTATCAAGTCAAGTTTCTATAAATGAGTCCCAAGTAGCGTCAAGACAATGTGCGATAAATGCGCTGAAGCATCTGAATACTTACCTGGGGAATCTGGAAAGAATATCTAAATTCATAAAAGTTACCGGATATGTAAATAGTGATCCTTCGTTTAAAGATCATCCCAAAGTTATCAATGGAGCTTCAGATTTTCTATTGGAGATCTTTGGAGAAAAAGGAAGACATGCTAGAGTTGCCATTGGAGTCAATAGCCTGCCCCTTGATAGTGTCGTAGAGGTAGACTTTCTTTGTGAAGTGCACTAGTTACAAAGTGGAGAGAATGGTCCCAGTTACTTTTTATCTTGTTGTACTTGGCTCTCCAGTCTGAAAAGGTTCGGTTTAGTTTGAAGTATCTAATTTAAAAAACAAAACTCATATTTACCATCTGTTAAATTTCGTATAAATTGGATATACTGGAAGGAAGCAACCTTGCAACGAATCTGTTTGAAAGATATTCTGCAAATTCTCGTAATTGGAAATTTGTGGTATCTGTAAATCAACTTAATGACAACTTTTATGATGCCATAGTAAGCAATCCAAATGAAGTTTGGCAACTAAAGATTGATTCAATCTATAAACCCAATCCATTTGTTGTTGGAACAAAGGTTGACGTGGACCCTGTAAAGTTTAATGATAACACACACATGCCGTTTGGGTATAGAAAATTGGATCCGAAGAAAATTGGAAAAATATTATCCAGTATTGGTGAAAATGAAGACGTTAATGCGATCAGCTCATACATAGCTTCTATAATTTCTTCAACTAGGCCAGAGATACCCACCGCTAACAACAGTTATGCATACGGACCGTTTTTATTCACACAAAAAAACCCAATTAAAGTGGATGAATATCAGAAGAAAGTTTCCGACAAGTTGGCAAACAGGATCAAAGATAAACTGAGATTGCTATATACTGGCTATGGTTGAATGAATGGTACCAATTTTTTTTGATTTATTAAATATTATCAGGCGATAATTTCAGTATTTTTTTAACATCAGTGTTGATACCATTAATAGTAAATACTCAATGGGGTCGGCCGGATTTGAACCGGCGGCCTCCAGCGCCCAAGGCTGGCATCATACCAAGCTAGACAACGACCCCATATACACGGTTTAGCATTTGCGATGTCCAGAGTATAATTTTAACCTTGAGAAATGACATTTAAGACAAATATTTTGGTGGTTTATTATCAACGCATAAAAATCTAAAAAGTAGATGATTATCTGAACGACTATCGCTAGTGATATATAGCCATAGCGGTAAAAACTCATATGGTGACACTCGGTCAAAGCTAATTTTTTGTGTAAGATTGAATGATTAAATCTCATGTTGATCAAGATTATCTGATAACATGGAGGAAGTGAGAATTTAATTTCTAAAAGATTCAAAGTCAAGACTAAATTAGTGGTAGTTGCATTTTTTCTGTTCCTTATCCTGATTACGTTAAATGTCAACAGTACCTTCGCATTGAAATATACAAACTTTACTAAGGACAAATATCAAATCCAGTTTAAATATCCTTCAGACTGGATAGTTGAGGAGAAAGCAAATAGGTTAAAAGAAGGATCGGAGATAGATATCTCAAATAAAAAGATAGGAACCGGCGAGATAGCAATTCACTATTATCATGATTTATTGAAAAGCTTTAACACAACCAACTTTGACTACCTGTTTTCAGATTTCTATAAGGAGCGTTCAACTGGCAATTTGAGGTATGAATATAGTACAGTAGAACGGCCATTTTTTCTTAATCTTGATGGTCAAAAGACTGGTTCATTTCTCATAATTTCCAAGCAAAAAGGTGAGATTGATCCTATTGGTGTTGAAGTGAAATATTGGATTACAATTGTCGGGAATACTGACTACATAGTAGAATTTCTGTCAACTCCTGAAAATTTCAATACTTCAGAGAACGTTGAAATTCGTGATCGCTTTATCCAATCAATAAACTTTATTGGATTGAATAATACTACAGATGCCAGTGGAAGTATCTCCAGTGTTGCTAAGTTACAGAATAATTAACGGTCTTGATTGATTAATAACGATCAGGCACAGCCGTTTATTTTGGACTAAAAATTTTTATGAATGTGGTGGTTGATGTCATCAATATCTCTAAATATCTTTAGCTTCGAATTTTAAGAGTTGGATATCTTCGACAACTATATTCAGGCTGGTAAGATAGCTTCCCAGGTAAGAGAATATGCTAGGACACAAGATCATACTGGTAAGAGTTTAAGCCAAATATGTCAAGACATTGAACAGGAGATATTCAAAAAAGGCGGGGAACCAGCATTTCCTGTTAATGTTAGTCTCAATGATATTGCAGCTCATTATACCGCGGTACCAAACGATCCAATAATTGTCAAAAATACCGATGTACTAAAGATTGATGTGGGAGTACATATCGATGGTTACATTGCTGATACAGCTGTAACGGTGACTTACGATGCGAAGTATCAAAATTTAATCGACACTGCTGAAAGGGCGCTTGCCGAAGCGATAAGCATTGCAAGATCAAATACAAGGGTTTCTGACATTGGACGAATAATAGAAAAAACAATTACAAAATATGGGTGTAAACCGATACAAAATTTGAGTGGTCACTCCCTCGAAAGGTATACCATTCACGCTGGAAAATCTATCCCAAATATTTGGACTATTGGTCACTCTTTCAATTTGTCTGTAAATAATGTATATGCAATAGAACCCTTTGTGACGACTAAGGACGGTCAAGGTATTGTCTATGAAGGAAAGATCAAAAATATTTATGGAATTGGATCAAGAAAAAGAACAAAAGATCAAAAGGCAGATGATTTTCTAGAATATCTATGGAATAGATTTAAAACCCTCCCATTTGCGCTAAGGTGGATTGTTGATGACTATGAAGAAAAAGATGCACTATCTTTGTTAGAAATCCTTGTAAAAAAGAAGAGCCTTCACGCATATCCAATTTTGATCGAA
The DNA here is from genome assembly GCA_036557405.1 of Nitrososphaeraceae archaeon. Lineage (GTDB taxonomy): Archaea > Thermoproteota > Nitrososphaeria > Nitrososphaerales > Nitrososphaeraceae > TA-21. The sequence goes on along the minus strand of DATBHO010000076.1, from coordinate 2,902 downwards.
GGAGCCAACAGAATAGTAGTTCAGGCCGAACATACAATAATACCTCAAGAATCTAACACCATAACTATAACAAAATAACAATTACTAAGTGGCTCGACACCATAACTATTGTCCACATTTCTATCTCTTCCATGTTCAATTTAGCTTTGCATCTAATTCATACAATTCAGATAAAAATAATAAATACAAGTTTGGATTAGTTTCTTATATGAAAGCAAAAACAGTCGTCTATGGCGCATATTTTGCATTAAAGCTTTGGATTTGGCGTGCTTATACTAAATATATAAAGAAACAAGACAAACGTAAAAAAATTAGTGCACAATAATTATTATAAATATAATTTGGTCATGCTTACGCTAGATAAAATGAGCTAGAATTTCTAATTTTTATCTAAGGAATTTCATCCAACACTTGATGAGTATCAATCGCATAAATCAGACGCATGGGTGATAAGGAGCGCTCTGGCATACCTTTCATTTCTCTAATTGCATCATCATCAAATGTTAAAAAAATCAAGTGACAATTATCACATGTCAACAGACCAAAAGTTTGTTGAACTAGCCAAGGAAGAAAGACTGCCACCTATGCACGCATAACAAGATGAAAAGACAATGTCGATTAGTACGCCTGCGCAGAACGTAGAATATTTTTATAGTATAATTGAGCATAAGATTGTAATACGAGATTTTCAGTAACAGCAATTGTCTTGTCAACAATCTTAGCGACAGCATTGAGCATGAGCGTAACAACCGCAGCATTTGCAGACGCAAAAGGTAGCGGCGGTGGCTGTGGTGTGGGTGGCTGTGGTAGTGCACTTAGTGAACTGGCTGGTAGCGGATTTACTGGCGGCAATGGTGGCGGAGGAACTAATGATGCAAGTGACAATGGTGGCGGCAGCGGCTTTGGCAGCGGCGACCTTCACCCCGGTCTAGCAGTAACGTCTTCAGGCACTCACGGCAGTTGCTAACAAAAATGACGTCAAATTCCTTTCCCTTTTTTTGGCCGATAGTTGGTCTTCTTTAAATTCAGTGATCCTGTGATAGTGGGTAAGGTTTAGTTTTCGCCTGTGGATGGCCTAGTTTTTAGTTATTTAAGTGAGGTTTAACTTTGGTTTTACCGAAAAATAAAAGGTAAAAAATCAAGACCTGAAAAGGAAATTTTCATGTGACTAAATCCTTTTCTTTAGTACATCATGCTTCCGAATAGAAGTGAAATCCTTGACCTATTGGATGTATCTCATGTAAGGCATGGCAATCTAATAATTATTAATCCCAATTGCTTAAAATTTGAGTTTAATATATTACATCAAATGCTAGGTGAAGATATTTCTGACCTAAGGAATACAGGGGTATCTGATGTATCAGATGACGATTGGACAAGGCAAATTTATTCAGTAGATGCAAGTCATTGTACAGTAAAACCTCTAGCCGTTTGTTTCCCGTCTGATGAGCATAATGTTCAGCAAATTTGTACTTTTGCATATCATCGTAGTATTCCAATAACATGCAGAGGAGCAGGAACGGGTCTATTAGGGCAGTCGTTGTCTGATGGCATAATACTGGATTTTACTAAAAAAATGAACAAAATACTGGAAATGGGGGAAGATTATGTTGTTGTTCAACCCGGAGTTGTAAAGACGGTATTGGATAAGGAACTAGCAAAGAGGGGAAAATTTATTCCTCCGGATCCTGCAAGTAGTAACTACTGTACAATCGGTGGAATGCTATCTAACAATTCAAGCGGACCTCATGGGCTCGGTTACGGAAGTATTATCAATTATGTGCAGGCAGTTTCGGTAGTATACGGAAACGGCATGTCGGGGTTTGTTGATCAAAAGAACTACGATGAAAAGGTTAGCAAAATGCTCAGATATGTCCTATCACTTGATGACGATATTAAAAAGTATTATCCAAATGTTAGCAAGAATTCAAGTGGATATCGTTTAGATGCGATTTTCGAAAGTAACAATAATCACTTAGATCCTCAAAAAATATTTCTTGCGTCAGAAGGAACTCTCGGAATTATTACGAGCAGCAGGATATCAATACTGAACATTCCACAGAAAAAATCACTCATTATGCTGAAATTTGAAAATATTTTTGAGGCTGCTTCGACAGTGCCGCAAATCCTCGACTATGGGCCTGTAGCAATCGAAATGTTGGATAGAGGAGCCGAGTTGAAGGGATGGAAGGTTGATGATTCAAACTTTGGAAATTCTTGTATAATGTTCGTCGAATTTTATGGCAATAATGATTCACACTATGAAAAGATACACAATTTTGAAAATAATTTACGAAAAAAAGCAAAAATTCTCGACAGTGCACACGATAAAAAAAGTGTGGATAGAGCATGGAACGAAAGAAGGAATTCGCTTAATACAGCGATAAAAAAAGGAATTGGCTCAAGAAAACCTGCAGGAATTATAGAAGACACGGTAGTTCATCCAGTTTTATTGCATGATTATCTGGTTTTTCTCTTAAATCTACTTGCCAGTTATAAACTCGATTATGTGATATATGGTCACGCTGGAAATGGAAACTTGCATCTCAGGCCTATTATTGACATTAATTCAAAAAGTTCTGAATCACTAATGAATGCTATAGCAAATAACGTTTTCAGGCATGTTGTAGAGCTTCATGGTTCCATTTCAGGAGAACATGGGGATGGTCTCGTCAGAACAAAATATATGCCACTGATGTATGGCGCAAAAATGTATGATATTTTCAAACAAATAAAGTTGATATTTGATGACAAACAAATATTAAATCCAGGTAAAAAAGTTTTGTAAATAGCATTATTCACTACAGGTTATAAGATTTTTGTCTTTATATTATTCGTAAACTACACTTATTTTTTTAATACAACTGTATTCCTGACAATGATCTGAGAAATTACTGGTTTG
>DATBHO010000075.1:0-8808 GCA_036557405.1 Nitrososphaeraceae archaeon | reverse complement strand
CGAGGAGATATAGCACTTAATGAGATATATTCCAAACTACCAAACGATCTTGATGCCATAATTCATCTAGCCGCCCAAATTCATGTTGATAGATCAATTGTCAATCCCGAAGAAACCTTCAAGATCAATCTCGGAGGAACCCTAAAGATTTTGGAATTTGCCAGGATGAACGATATCAACAAGATATTATTTTCGTCAACAAGCGAAGTCTATGGTTCTGCAGAATATGCTCCGATGGACGAGTCACACCCATTATCTGCAAAACACCCATATGGAGTAAGCAAGATTGCTGCTGATAGATTATGTTATACTTATAATGAGACTTATGATCTAGGTGTAGACATAATCCGATGTTTCAACTTTTTTGGACCCCGGCAAAAAGACACCGGTTATGGAGGTGTGATAGCAATTTTCATAAACAGGGTATTGCAGAATAAACCCCCTATTATTTACGGTGACGGCAAACAGACTAGGGATTACATGTTTGTGGAGGACGCAGTTTATGCTTATGATAATGTACTAAAGTCCAGGGGTAACCCGGGAAAAAATGGCATAAACTTTGGTAGTGGTAAAGAGGTATCAATAAACGAAATAGCCGACCTGGTAATCAAACATGGTGCCCAAGACAAAAAATTGCGACCAATTCACGTAGAACCCAGGCCTGTCGAAGTGCAAAGACTTATTGCAGACATTTCAAAAGCAAAGAAACTATTACAATTCAAACCTAAGATTCAGTTTGAAAAAGGTCTTGCTTTACTAATCGACTGGTATAGAAATTATAAATCAGAGTTATGGCTGTACTAGAAATCATTAGCGTGTGACAGAAGATAATAATATGGTAATTGTCACCGGGGTTAAAGGTCGGTGAAAGACCTTTTTTAATGTGTGATATGATTTTAGTTGTTACCATTGGTTATCACCGCATATGAAGTTTTCATGTACGAGTTGAGTTAGATTTTGGTCCGAAAATGTTTGTAAAGTTTTATCTTACCGTAGGTAATAGATTATTATACTGATACACTTATTCACTGCAATATGCGCATACTACACATTCTTGATGCAGCCGGTGTAGCGTGCATATATTCAAAATTTCTACAAATAAAGGGACATGAATCCAAGGTAATCTGGAACAAAGATGTTGGAGACAAATATGGAATTTATGACTACTATAAAGATTATATAATCAATGTGTCCTATACGGAATTTGCCGAGAGATGCCTTCGGGAAGGAGAGAGAGCTGACGTAATACATGTCCATGGATTCATAGACATACTATTCAAACTACACAAGAAATTCCACAAAAAGAAGTTCATTTTGCACTATCATGGCACAGACATTCGTGGACTAAATAGACAAGAACTTCCGCATCGATCACGATTATCAGATACTCTAATTAGGCTGAAGAGGCTGTATAGGAAAAAAATTGGTCATTCAAAGGCTCAGAAATTAGCAGATGCAGTATGTGTATCTACTCCTGATTTGTTACCTTTGGTAAGAAATGGTATTCATATTCCGATTCCTATTGACACATACCATTTTAAGCCAGAGAATAATTCTAGTGTAGAACTAAAAGATGCGTTTACTATAAATTCGGAGGTAACAAACATACAGTGGGCTCTTGAATATTGTAAGAATAATGGAATTAATCTTGATGTTGAAGTAATTGATAGGACCAAGAATCCAATAATGTATAAAGACATTCCTGGTTTTATACTAGGGTACAAGACATATGTAGATATTAGATACGTTAATGATACTGTTTTAGAGAATCTAAGTAGTACAGCTCTTCAGTCGCTTGCATCTGGACTTAAGGTATTGGATTATAAACTGCAATTTCGTCAAGGACTGCCGCCAGAACATAATGCGGTGAATGTAGTCTCTCAACTCTCTGGAATTTACAAAGATCTCAACCTGTTGTAGTTGTGTACAAAATCTAGTGCACAATTTGCATATCTATAAGACTAAGATAGGCTAGTTAGTAACTGAAAATTTAAAGTTGTGGCTAAACTTCTATTTTCTTCGGTGATAAAAACCAGCATTGTTGCCAGGCAAGAGATTCTGGAATGGCATAAGATGTCTGGGTAAAAAAGTCTTGAATTCCGAGATTTGACACCTGCGTTATGGTGGATCTTAAACTCGATAATATTTTAAATATTTTATTTCTTTTTGTAAATCCCTATGAGATAGCCACTCCAATGCCTTGAATTAACCTTGGTCAAAAAATTAAACTTAGAATAAAATATCACTATTAGTTTTCTAACAATGAAATCTAGGAAAAGGTTGATCAAATTATTCTTTTTTATTTTATTAATTACCATGGGATCGAATCCTCCGATATAACCTGTAAACAAAGGAATCAAGCTAAATTCTTTTTCTAAATTTTTCCAATTTTTAATTTTCATTGAATTCAAATTATGGAGATCTAACACTTCAGGTGCCATTCTTCTGAGCAAATACCGGTAGATGCCCGCTCTCAGATTAGGTACACCTAATATAAGAATTCCCCCAGATTTTAAAAGTTCGGTGTGTTTTTTTACGACTAAATTAAGATCTTGAAAATGTTCAATAAACCCAAGTGAATATACTATATCAAATAGCGGTATGCCTTTATTAAAATTCTCAGAAAATAAATCTCTATCATAAATTTCAACTGGGATGCCTGCAGTTGTAAAGTTCTTCATCGTCTGCTCATTTCCAATCTTTGAATAATCCAATGAATGTGCATTGTACTTGAAATTCTTAGCGATGTAAACTAAATATCGGCCAGGTGACCCACCTATTTCTATTGCATTGAGGTTTTCGTCTACTGGAAGATATTTATCAAAGATATCCAGAATTGCCTTAACGGTTAGGCTCGCACTTGGTCGGTTGACTTCTTCTACTTTCATACTATTGTGTGCCTTCCAATAATTTTCCCAATATTCTTTTTTGGTGAGTTTATTAGCGCCCATTTGCTCGTTAGTCCCCTAAATCCTGATTGCGTAAGCCTTGATTTTGAACATACTTCGAATATGGTAATATCTATAAATGTTATTTTTTTGTTTGCCTCAACTCTATATTCTAAGGTTGAGTTGCGTTTAATTATTGCCATAGCGCTGATTCAAGGCATAGGATTAACATTTATGGACATAATCTCATCCGTGGATGCGGCGAAGAGTAGGATTGGTTTTTGCGCAAGTGCGGTTAGAAATGCTGTTGCATAATTCTGTCCAAAGGGCCCAGACTTATTTCTGTGAAAACCATAATTTTTTATTACGAATTTTAAAAATTTATTTTATTTGATAGTATTTCTTATGTGCCAGCGTCCTGTGCTGTAATAGACTGCCTATCGAATACATGACAATATTACTAAATATCCTGTATGGTTGTCAATTTTAACAAATAGTAATTTCATAAAGAAAAATTAAATTGTTATTGAATAATACATGAAATGAGTTCACTAATGATTTGTGATGTTTTGCCATTACCAAATGCAGATTTGGAATAGTTAGAAGTTGGCGATCCCCTTTTTACTGCGTGAGCTATTTTCTTGCTATCAATTCCGGTAAGGATATTCCATCGTCCCTTAACAGTTTCAACCCACTCGGTATTCTTTCTCATTGTTACGCACGGTACTTTTAGTAAATAAGCTTCCTTTTGGATTCCACCAGAATCAGTGACGACCTTTAAGGAGTTTTGGAGCAACGCTATGAAATCTATGTATCCTACTGGAAGTAACATCTTAACATTGGAACATTTTAGAAGTCTATCAAGTAAGCCAAAGGTCTTAAACATTTTCTTTGTTCTAGGATGGATAGGAAATACAATCGTACTATCGATAAGAGACTCGAATGTCTTTAAGAGCTGAATAAAATAATCCCTTGAACTAGTATTTTCTGCTCTGTGCATAGTAAGTAGTAAATAAGATCCTGATTTTAGACTCAGAATATCAAGTATTTTTGATTGTTTAGAAATTAGTTTAGTGTTTTCTACAATTTCAACTGATAAGTCTCCAGTATTGTATACTTTTCCTCTTGTTCTTTCTTTTTTGAGATTATTCACAGCGTTTCGAGTAGGAGCAAATAAATAATTACTTAGATTATCTGTTATAACTCTATTATTTTCTTCAGGCATTGTGAGATCATAACTGCGCAATCCAGCTTCTATATGTCCTAATTTTATATTACACTTGTTTGCACATATGGCACCGGCTAATGTTGAATTAGTGTCACCATATACAAGAACAAGATCGACATGTCTTTGTGTAAGGTTTTTCTCTAGGCGTTTGACCATTTCCCCAATTTGGTAACATGAAGGTCCTGATCCTACACCCAAGTGAATGTCTGGTTTGGGAAGTTCAAAATCGTTAAAGAAGATTTCAGACATTTCATAATCATAGTGCTGACCAGTATGAACTATCAGATGTTCGATGCCTGAACTATTTAGGGATTTATGGATGGGACCCAGCTTAACAAAATTGGGGCGAGCTCCTACTACAGAGGCTACATTCATTTATTGTAAGAAGTTAACTTAGGTGAATATAAATATCCACTATTTTTTCAAATCATGAATTAAAATGTCAAAACTACGGATAATCCTTCTACTGATAATAAAATCAAATTTAGTAAGAATGGAAATTGTTATGTATTAGCATTCTTTAATCCGAATATTTGCATTATCCTTGTCTTTTGCCTAATTCTTATTGCTTTTCTAATTTCCGAGTCATACATACTATCATATCCCTCGTTTTTCGGTTTATATGATACGTAGTAATACAACATGCGAATTGCTCCAAGTCTACCCATTGGCTTTCCTGTCAAAAAACATTGTATGAATCTGCCTAACACAAAAAGTGGATAATATCCAAGAGTTCTCATGCTAGCGCCAAATTCGTAAAATTGGTGATTAGTTCCTAATGGTCTTGTATGTGAAAATCGTGCATCGTTATTGACTAGGTTTTTAAAACCATGATATAACGACAACTGTAAGATGACAGATTCATATCCCATTTTTTCTGGATAGCGACCCAGAACATTATCAAAGAAAGAACTCCTTACGAACCTTCCCGCTCCATGCGGAGTAGTGTAATCATTATCGTCATAGTTGCCTGAAGATATAGCTATTCTATCATCACCATCCATCTTGCTCATTATCTTCTCAGCATAGAGCTCCTCATAATGAGTATCATCGGCACTTATCATGTGATAATCTGTAAATTCCAAATTTGCATTTCTAGCAAGATTTATTGCACTATTCCAATTTTTCACCACCCTTCCAATATCATATCCCAGATCAGGATTTGTTATTATGTAGATATTATCGTTTTTCAATCTTAGTCCTTCTAGGATACTATGCGTTTTGTCAGTTGAGCCATCATCAATAACTATAATATACCGTGGCTTAATTGTCTGTTTTAACAATGACTTGATAGCGTTCTCGATTTCATTTTCAGAATTCCTACAGGTCACAATTGCAAAGTAACTACCCACAATTATAATGAAAATAATGGACCATAAACATCTTTTGCTAGATAATTTGATTATGGCTTAAACATTATGTCATGTATTATTTTTCGTGATTATCTTTTGTCTTTGCATCGTTCTTCGGAAATTTGTTAGTACTGTACAAACGTTTTTCTCCTCTAGTGATTCCAAGAAGAGCCTCTCTCATCAATTTCTTATCTTCTTCACTTACATTACCTTCAATAAGATCAATTACATACATCCACATTATAGCTCCTACTTTATTTTCTCTAAACAAGGCATCCTGTTCGACTTTCCATTGACTTTTTCTATGCCAATATCCCAATGCTATACTTATCGGTACATAAATCAAAATAAACACTGTAGCAAAAATTATAATATTATCAAAAATACCTGCCAGGTATGGAATCTTGTCGATCAATAGTTTATACTGGATCGTTATAAAATTAGCAAAAGTCATTACAAAAATTAGATAGATACTATGTCCATTGCGAAAATCTAACCAGCGTCTCCTGAACCAATCTGAACCAAATGAGAGATACATAGTGGGAGATAAGTTTATCTTTTACAAATACATTCCGCTTTAATAGTGGCAATTCCAAGTAATTCACAACTCATAATCCCAAACAAAATTTAGAAATGTTAAAAAAAATGTGACATCTAGCATTTACTATTCGATAAACTATGAATTTGGATGAATCCAAAATAAGAATTACTCGCCAATCAGTCAAGCATTAGAGCATTTTCATGTACCAATAATAAATTTGAGATAATACTAGAGTGCTTTCAATAGCCTATTCATTTGTTCAAAATCAATACCAAAACCAAATCGTTTTTCTTCTCTCTTCATATTTCTATACATGCTCATAAGTAACTTGAAGTGTTTTACAGAACTGAGTTTTCCATCCATCTTTAATCTGACGATCCTGTAAACATCGTCATAATATCCGAATTTCTTGAGAACCCTCTTTTCATAAAGTTCTGCATCAAAGATTGAATGTTTGCTCAAGACATCTTTGAATATATTACAGCAAATTAGAGAAGGAATGATACCTTCACCGAGCAATGGAAAGACACATCCTATTGATTCACCGACTCCTATTATGTTATTATGGTGAAAAGGTAACATACGCTTAGGAGGAGAAAGTCTTATGGGCCTTCCTATTTTTCTTAAAATTCGAGCATTGGGATTTTTTTCAAAAAATTCTGAAATGCCATAATATTTTCTGTCAACATCACCAGCTCCCATATAGCCTCGACCGTCTCCTAATGGAAAAAACCAAAAGTAACCTCTAGCGCCCTTATATCCCATCACATAAAACTCATCGATTCCGCTGACGTTTTCTACGAGGTATTCGTATGAAGGTATAATGAAATCTTGAGCGGATCTGGGTAGGAGAGATCTATGAAATCCAGTACAATCTATAACGTAATCGAAATTTGAGAGAAAATCAGATTCTGGATTGCAGTGATAACCATAATTTATGCTTAATCCTTGGCAGAGATCTTGCTCCCACTGGAATTTGTCGTATGTCACCAAACCCTTAAGGTTCAGATATTCTATTTTTTCATCAGGCAGATCCATCCTCAATTTCTTTCCTCGATGAAGAACATAATCATCAAAGTTCAGTCCCGCATCTTTTGAAAACGTCTCGAGCATATTTTTTGAAGCCCCCCATGCACATACTGGCCAATGTGATTCTTTTCTTGAAGACTCAAAGATCTCTATTTGGTGCCCATCCTCTTGAAGACGGTTTCCTAGATAAGATCCCGCCACACCTGCACCAACAATAGCCAGTTTCACGATATCTTTGAGATAAAAATTGCATATATTTCTTGTTGATGATCATTTTTCAATTATTAATTCCATACTAAAATAGTTAGGTCTGAAGTAGCATGTAATAAGTATAGGAAGTAGCCACTAGTCAAATTAATTAGCAATAATGCTATTGGCGTGAAAAATAGTAACCGAGAACTATCGTAAATTACTCATTAAGAAAAAACCAAGTACATACCACATTCTATGTCTCTCTGATAGAGAATTCATGATTGAAATCCACCTGAAAGAGAAATCTCACAAGCTCGACTGATTAAAGGTATTATGGATATGATTGTAAATATTAGTGTCGATGTACGATTGATAATCAAAAAAGAATATTTACAAATTGGTTCCTCTCATTTGGACTTTCATGACTTTGTGATATCCATAGGAAAAAAGCAAACCATTACCTAAAAGCTAGTCAAACCATAGCATCATGAAAGAATTTAATACTTATTGCAACTAGTAGAAAGGCTACATATACTGCTACTTAGTTACAATAGAAAGATGAGCTCGACTTAAATAGTTAGTAATGTAGCCCTATATTGGATGCAACAAACAATGTCATACATCTTAGCAACAATATTAGTAGCACTAGCGACAATCAGTGGAATAAATATGCATAATTCAGCGCAGGTAGCATTAGCACAAGAACCATTGTCAAGTCCAGCATGCGGTCAAGTAGTTCATGGCAACGTAACTTTAACTGCAAATCTCGAATGCACAGGAGATGGGTTGATTGTTGGAGGAGATAATACAACAATTAATTTGAATGGATACTCAATAAATGGACCTGGAGATAATAGTTCTAAAGTAGGGATATCTGTACCCCACTCAAACAACGTAGTTGTACAAGGTTCTGGCTCAATTCGCAATTACCAAGCAGGCATTTTGATATCAGGTTCTCAAAATACTGAGATAAATAGAATTACATTCGAAGGAAATAAGATAGCTGTCTTCATGACCGGTTCTATTGCAAGTACTGTTGAACAGAACTTCATTGACGGAAATGCAATCGGTGTGGCATCACACTCATCAATTGGGGCTCAGCTTCACGCCAATATGATGACAGGGAATGATCTTGCAGGCGTAACCCTTGTCAATACAGACAGATCTCAAATAGATGCCAATTCAATTGGTGGAAGCAGGAACGGCATATACCTAGATTCACAGAGTACCAAGAACACAGTCCTGTATAACAACGTACTAAAGAATGATATCGACATAAACAATGCCGACGGTTTGCCACTCAACATTAACGGAAACGAACTTTTGAAGAACAATTGCTTCGTAAGTAATCCAAGTGGTGGATGCAATCCTCAATAAGGTGCAAAGCTGAAACAGCTGGATTAAGAACCACAAACCTCATTTTTTTATTTTTGTCAATAAAAAACAACTAATAGAAATATTTCTCATTTGAATTTCAAAGTACGGACGAAGGGCGAGTCATTATCGGCTTGTTATCATGTGAAGTCAAGTCGTCAGTATTAGCATCTATGATCATTTTGTCAGACATCTCAATAATAG
>DATBHO010000074.1:0-3457 GCA_036557405.1 Nitrososphaeraceae archaeon | reverse complement strand
CACTGCCTTTGATTAATTGTCTGTTTACAATTCGCCTTATCTGCCTGTAGTGTTGAAATATAATTGACATAATGATAACATGAATTAAGACAGGTCTGCAAGACATTGTCCCAGCAACAGTATAGAATCGTGGTGTGGATAACATTTCGTCAAATACTTTTCTATCTTTCTTGTCTAATGAAGCCCTAAAGGGTCTCCATTTTCGTATTTCATTTTCTGATGCGATTCGATATGAAGGAATGGTTCGGCCCATCAATATCATTGGCTGTTATTCAATTTAAAATCTAGAACACTGGGAGGAGAGGGTATGTAAGTTCTGGATTGGATTTTATTTATAGTAGTAGAAACCAAATAAAACAGTTTGAATGATATATAAAATAGGCTTGAAGAAAACATTTCCACTTGGGGAAAAAAAGGGAGTTCAATCCACCAACCAACACTCCGCACAATTAGAATGATTGAAGGAACATTAAAGAAGAGAAAATATTTCGAAGTAAGAGCATAATGTGAGACTGAAGTTTGAAAATAAAAGGTATAGAAAGTTACTAGATAGTTCCCATGTTATCAAAGCAAAAAGCTTGATACAAGTTATGAAGGCTTCGAATCCCAATCCCCATACAGTTTCATATTTGTAAAAAAAATTAGAAAGAAAATTTAGCATTATAAATACCAAACGCTTGAACGAGTCTGATTGCAGACCGAGAGTAAAACTTAAAGCAAATGACAAGGCAAAGTGGTCAATATACATTTAGATTTTCTTAGAGCTGTAGTTGAGCATATGCACTGTTAAAAATATCTTTTAGTTCATTAATTAAGTCTAGTGAATCTAAAAGAATGGTGCGAGATGGATGAAATTCTCTGTAGTGCTGAAACCAATGAACAATATTTGCAATTTGCAGGTTATGATTTTGATAAAAAGAATATTGAAAATCTATCCAAGATTAGATTTCTCGTATCTAAAATATTTGTAAGGTCATTTTCTGAACCAAGAATTTTGCTACTGTCTTCAATAAAGAACATATCTGAATCTCTAACAAAACCCCTTGAATTGAAACTGCATGATTTGAGAGGTACCAAGATAAAAAGTCGATATTTCAAATTTAATGGGAAGATAGTGAACTGGAATAATTGGAGACAGTTCAATAGTAGTGAAAATGATAATAAAAAGAGAAAAATCGTTTTTGATGAGTTTATCAAGAGGACAAAACACATTTCTCCTGTAATAAATCTACGTTTTAAAAGAATTAGAGAAATTTATTATAATTTTTCAGACAAGATCAATGTAAATTCGAAAAAGACATTTAGCCCACTAGATGGCTATCTCTTAAGTGAAAGAATAACTTTCTCAGAGCTAAAGGCGTTGGTTTCAGAAATGGGACAACGCGCAAGAACATGCTTTCTCAGTGAGCTTAATTACGGAAATGAATTTATCGGAAAGGATCCTGAATATTTTGATGATTTTTATTTTTTTCGTAACAGAATCTTCCGCGGCATTGAGAAATACTTTTTCAAGATTAATCCGGTCGCTGCGGTTAAGAAGACTTTAGGATTGATTGGGTTTGATTTTTCAAAAATTCACTTTGATACGTATGACAGGCCAAATAAATACCCATCACCGATTTGCTTTTTTGTAAAAATTCCTAATGATATTAGAGTCTTGTACAAAAATGAAAGCCCTTACTTTAATTTTCAAAGTTGCTATCATGAAACTGGACATGCAATACATGCGTCTTCAATAGATCCGGAGTTAAACTACTGGGAAAAATACAAATTTTCAATGGGAATTGCTGAAATATTTTCAATACTAATAGAGAGATTGACAAAAAATCCGCTATATATGAAAGATATTGGGATCAGAAATCATAAAGTGTTAACTGAACTGGTCTGGAGAAATAAATTCATAGAGCTATTTTTTGTCGTTTTTTACGCTGCAAATTCATTGATGAAAATGGAATTTTGGAACAGAAATCTTACAATTTATGAAACAAGTAGATTATATGAAAAATTAATCAAAAAGTATATGGGTCTTGAAGTGCCTGGAGAATATTGGATGTTACATCACATTCTTCCGGAATCAATAATGTATGTACCAAGTTACATGTTAGCTGCCATACGAGCTGCTGAGTTGGAAAGATATCTAATGAACAGATTCGGGGAGAAATGGTGGAATGAACCTCCTGCTGGTAAGAAACTTAAAGAAATAATGTCTAAAGGAGACAAGATAAATTTGAAAGAATTCTCTAAACTTGACCAGAGCACCCTTATGAAGGACATAACTTCTCGTTAATCAACAATACTATTGGAGAAGGAGAATAGGAGAATAATTTTTGGTCGGAAGTTCCAAGAGGGCTGTTTATGCTGCTTTATTCGGTAACCTGGGAATATCAATTGCTAAACTTATCGCTGCGTTGCTTACAAATAGTAGCGCTATGTGGTCAGAAACATACCATTCTTTTTCGGATACTTTTAATCAGGTGCTATTATTGATTGGAATCAAAACAAGCTCAAGAGTACCGACAGAAAGACATCCATTTGGATATGGAAAGGAGCAATTTTTCTGGTCATTTATTGTTGCAACCTTATTATTTGGCATTTCAGGAATTCTATCTTTTGAAAAAGGGTATACTTCAATATTTGATCCTATACATCATATTGTAAATACCGACATCAGTTACATAATACTCTTAATATCAGCCATATTTGAAGGAAATGCCTTGCGTATTGCTTTCACTATGTTTAAGAACACCATTGAAGCAAGAGGAGAAAAAGTAAATTTGCACAAATTATTTAGAGAATTTCAAGAAAGTAAAGATCCTACTATTCTAACCGTTATGGTTGAGGATTCAGCGGCACTCCTCGGAATAGCTATAGCTGCAATAGGAATCTATTTGTCTGATGTTACTAAGAATATGATCTATGACGCTTACAGCTCTATAGCAATAGGTGCCGTACTGATGCTATTTGCGTTCTTCTTAGCAAAGGAAAATAGGGCCCTTCTTATTGGGGAAGCAATGTCTAAGAAAGATCACACCAAAATTATACAATCCGTCTTAAAGATTCCTGAGGTAAATAGAGTAATTACACTGAGAACAATGCATTTTGGTCCCAATGATGTCCTAGTTGCAATGGAAGTAAGTATAGTAGATAACATAAATACCGACCAAATAGAGCAAGTGATTGATACAATTGAAGAACGAATTAAGTCCGTTATTGATGTAAAAACATCATCCAAGATTTATGTAGAAGTAGAGAGAGACAGCTGTCCTGTTAACCCAAAAAAGCAACAGGACCAGAGGATGAAATAAATAAAGTCAATTTAGTAATCCAAACTGTTTTGAAAATGGATATTTTTCCTCTGCCTTAACAAAATAATAATTTCATATTCGATGCGATCTCAATTCCAATTTGGTGTGTTGATTTGGTTCGTATGCTTGTCGTGATTGTGAGGCACATCTTC
>DATBHO010000073.1:0-9260 GCA_036557405.1 Nitrososphaeraceae archaeon | reverse complement strand
TGCATCCACATTTGAATAAGAGATCATAGTAGATAGATTTTTATCATGATGAGCCAAAGAAGACGGAGTGCCCAAATTCATGTTACCCAAATTAGTATTAGTATCTAGTAGTGGATCAGCGTACTCTCGTTCAACGGAAAGAACAATCCCACAGTCGCTACATATTTTTTCCCCAGTTCCGTGGTCAAAAACAACCTTTTCGCTGTTACAATCTTTGCATTCTGCACTATCTTCATCGACTCTAATCATCTCTTTTGTAGAACCATTCATTGCAAAACTCATAAACAAATGGGTATATCTTTTTCCTATTAAGAACTAAGTATACAAATATCATATTGTCATGTTCTGGGTTGCTCTATAACACATTTGGTTACAGAACAACACATTTATGTTTGAGAGGGCACATGAATGCTGTGACTACTTCTACTACAAGGTCATTTCGGGTAGATATGGAGTTATCGAGGGTACTCGATGAAGAATCGGAGAGAATGGGGGTTTCAGTAAATGCTTTGGTAAATATGATTCTCAAACGTTATTCAGAATTCACTCGCTTCCTTTCGAAAATTGATTTAGTGGTCATAAATAGAGAGTTGCTAAAGTCACTTTTTGATTCATATCCTAATGAGGACATATTTGGACTCGGAGTATCGGCAGGGCAGATTATTCCGCGCGATACAATCCTTTTCTGGAAAAAAACATTGACTTCCGAATCAGTGTTGGAGTATATTGAGAAAATAATTTGTCGCTATGGATTTTTGGGAACGTATGATGAAACTACCCAAAATGATGGGCGAATTATTGTCATTAGACACCGGCTTGGTAATAAGGGATCTCAGTTTTTACATGGTTATTTAAAATCAACTCTTAAAAACACACTAAATTTAGACAGTTCTTTCGAACTTACTGAATCTTCCGTCAAACTACAGGTGGATATTTAGTAATAATGACTAAAACGGTGGGTTAAACATTTTGGATTGATACAAGAATATATTACTTGACAATTAACAATTTTGAATACAAGTTTATTTGAGTCCACATTGCATATGCGATCGAATAATTTTATAATCCCCTCGAGAACTTCTAGTTGTGAAAATAAGAAATCACGATATTAATCCTGCCTTACTGGTCATTGATATGCAAAATGGATTTGTAAGCAAGGGGGGATCGTATGATCTAATGGGATTGAATGTTTCCAAATATAGAGATGTAGTTCCATGCCTCAAACGCCTCATTGCATTATGCAGAAAAGCCAAAATACCAATTTTTTATTCTCAGGCAGTCAGAGAGGAGTCTGGGATAGACCTTTTGACCAGGTCTCATAGGATACTCCCGAAATCTCGATCAGAGAGAATAAAAAGACGACCAATCTGCATCAGAGGAAGTTGGGACGCTGATATTGTTGACGAGTTGAAACCGTGTTTGGATGACCATGTGGTTATCAAGAGGAGAGATTCTGTGTTTCAAGATACGGAAGTCGAAGTTTGGCTAAGGAGTTTAGGAATAGATTCAATAATTTTTTCAGGAATAGATACTTCCATCTGTGTTGAATCCTCTCTACGAGATGCGTTCAATCATGGATATGATGTTGTGTTAATTTCCGATGCTACTGCCTCAAATAACCAAGATCACTACAATTCAACACTTGACAACATTCGAAATTACTATGGATTAGTTATGAATCTTGATGAGTTTGTCGGCAATTTTGCTAAAATTGAAAGGTAATTGCCGCTGGTTTCCTATTGTGATCGCAAAATTATGTTCTCTAGCATAACTGTATCAGTTTACCCGAGAGGGCAAGCTGCTTGGCCCAAACCATATCTCTAATCGAAATTTGGCTATTCAGGACACACCATAGGTAGGAATAGCTGCTCCATTTATCGCCTTAGAATCCGAAGAACAGAGAAATAATATTACATTAGCCAGGTCTTCCTTCGATAACCACTTTTTGAAATCCGCATTTGGCATTGCCCTTCTGTTTGCTTCAGTGTCAATTATTGTGGGCAAAATGCAATTTACATTAACATTATGTCCCTTGAACTCCTGTGATGTTGACTCTACAAATCTTATCAATCCTGCCTTCGATGCGGCATATGCAGAATCATAGCCTTCCGATTTTAATCCAGTTCTTGATGATATATGGACTATATTTCCACCTTTTCCTGATTTCATAATGGGTACCACATACTTGCTTATCAAAAACGCAGATTTTAAGTTAAGATCCATCATAGTCGTCCAATCATTTTCGCCCAATTCCATAATGGATTTTCCTCCCAAATAACCTCCTACCAAGTTTACGAGGACGTCTATCGTTCCGAATTTTTCAACCAGAATTGGTATCGTTTTAAGTATCTGTTCTTCTTTTGTGATATCCAATTTGATAAGTTCTACTTTATGATTGGATGTTTTCAGTTTCTCCGCTTCTTTGTCATTGACAAAAGATGAAATAGTTATTGCTCCAGAATCTATAAATTTCTTTACCAATGTACTTCCAAGTGATCCTGTTCCTCCTGTTATTAACACAATCTTATTTGAAAAATTGTATGTCACATCCATTGATTTGTGATACATCAATAGATGTATTAGTATATATCGCATTACATTACATGAATTACAATCTATTTTATTATTCACAAAATAGATATTTATATAAAGGAAGGAAAAAATTCCAAACGATTTTAGACTATCAATTTTGGAAATGTGGTCAATTCATGGCTCTATTATTAGAAATCCCAAAACCTATGATATTGGTAAACCACCAAGTCGTTTCGCTGACTAATAGATGGTTTAATCAAGAAACAGCTAGAATTTTTTGCACAAACAACAGTATTCGTAGAATAATTTGGAATTCGCACATACAATCTTTTTTTGTCATAAATCCAAGTTGACGTCAACTTTACGTCAATATAACACTAAACAGTCGTATGGACTGGATGGGATTTGAACCTTGCTGATAGACGGGTTCAATTAATGTAGGCATAATGATTGTGAACGCTCGGAGATTTGTGAATCATATTTGACTTTAGTCTTAGTCCCATTCCGTGATGCGTTTTCTGTTATAAAAAATAAAATTGATTACAATATTGACAGAGTTGAAGAGAAAAGAAACGTAGATTCAAATTCAATCAAGTTTAAATATTTTATACGCTTCTAGCCATTAAGAACGATATTTTTTCTGGGCTTCATAAGAGTCTAACTGTAAATTTACCTCTTTAATAAGCTGGTGTACAGTTATCGGCTTCTGAAGGTACCCATCTATGACTCGCTTTTCAGTATAATCTTGAAATAGATTATCATCTATGTTATCATCTATTTCAAATGCAGTCGTTAGTATCGTTCTTACGAAGCGATTTGAGTCTTTAATCCTTTTTAATAATTCCATGCCATTCAGACCAGGCATTTTGTAATCACATATTATCAGTACGTAGGCGTAATCATTTACTTGAAAATGCTCGAGTGCGGCGATAGGATCTGTAAACGCAGATATTTTAATTCCTGGAATACTTCTTAATACTTCATGAAAAAATAGAGTGGTACCTGGGTCGTCGTCCACAATACTAACAATTCTGTTATTCAAAGACACTGATTCTTATACCTCCTATATCATCCAAGAGACCAATTTGCCTGAGGCCCTAGATTGCTGTTTTCTGTACTACATACTATAAAGCGGCTTACTTAGAATGTCATAAGAATTCATGAATCGGCAGGGCTCTTTATGTCCAAATTCTAACCTGTTTCCGTGATTAATCTTGATTATCAGTATTTGTACAAATAATTCCCTGACACAAATTTTGGACCAGTAATTAAACCAATGATACGTTACTTTGATATGATAGATTCAAACTAGGAAAGGAGGCGTGATGGTATCAGTGCTAAAAGCGGATTTCCAATACAGAAATGAACTAAGCTTTGAAAATTTTCTTCTATTATTAGTAAACTGGATTCAGGGGAACCAGCGGGTTGCGAATCATTTTTGACATGATTTTAAGACTTAAAACAGGATTAAAGAATTAAAGCTCTATCCAATATTGCCAATACAAACATCGCAATATTTTTCTATTACTGAAACATTGTCTCCAACCTCAAAGCATGCTATCTGTGTCGCCACGTTTGAACATGTCACGCAGAATTTACTCTTTTGCCTTGGTTGAGGAATAAATGAGGTCACAAATTGTAATGTCTTCAATTAGTGAACATCCTATGGTCCAGTTGCCGCTTTTGTTGGTATGACGATTTAAGTAAACGATTTGGCTTCTTATTGTTCACAATTAGTATTATTAACATGCTCATAAGAACCTATCGACGAGTTCAACTTCTATGCCTTTATTTATAACACAGATGGTAGTGTTAACATAGGACGATAACTTATTTAATATATCCCTGTTAAAGAGGAAATAGCTTTTATGAATTTAGGTTACTAATCTAAGGTTCAATTTCAAAGACAAAATTTTACTATTTATTCACATGAACTCTGATGTATTATCTAGGACAATTATATTTTCTTGGATTCCAGATATAGTAATGGCAATGCAGTTAACTGCAGTTCGGTCCAGAAGGAAAATCTGCTTTTTCTCCATTAGCCGCCTTAAATTTTACTATGGTTGGTGGTTCGCTGCCCTGATTTAAAACACATTGTCCTGTTATTTCAATGGGTACAGAAGATACATTAGTCAAACCACCGCAGATATCATCACGAATTTCTTTGCCCTTGAGGATAAATTCACCGGAGGAGTTTATCTTGACGTAATCAAAAACACCAGATTTTAATGCACTACCACCATTTGTCGCAGTAACAATGTCATAATAGCCACTCATAGATGGAGAAGAGGTTGACGAAATAGAGATAGCTCCTTCATGTTGCTCACCTGTAGGACAAGTAATGGAACCACTCACACTACTTGTATCATCAACTCTTGTGTAACCTTTAGCTTCAGGTAGGTAGCCAAGTATTGAAAATGAAAATGAAATCAAAATTAACAATAACAATAAGATTGTTCTGGAATTGACACTTTTTAGCATTCCAGCTTCCTTCGTTAGTACTACTATTAAAATATTGTTCCATTCGTAGGTAATACTTTGTTAATTTAGCATGTGCGCCTTATTTGAAGTGAATCCAATTAGACAACTACTAGAGGCATGGGGCTGGTCGTTTCTGAATCAAATTTGACACGATTTTTGGGCCCAGAGGGATGCGTGACGATATTAGTGCTATAGTGAGGATTTTATTTTAATCAGCAACCTGGTTAGCTTTAGGCTTTTCCTTAAAATATGCGAACAAACTAAATGGGTACCCGTCCTTTGTGACTCAAACTCGACACTATTTCTGTGACTATTGCCGGTGAATAATGAAACACGATACAAGATATGAAGTCAGTTAATTTATGGATTGGCGCTCCTAAGAGATGAGTAGTAGTTTATTACGATGGTTATTCATAATAGCAAATAGGAGAGGAACTTGGATAGATGTTCATTTGAATCAGAATATTGGAATTTTGACTTGCAAAAAGATATAGAATTCGAATGTGACAACGAGGGGCAATCAGAATCCGACAAATGCATATTCCATGATGAGCATTTCTTAGATAATGAAAATAACCGTAAAATAATTCATGAAAAATTTCAAAAAAAATTGATGACTATCTTTTAACCAAAGACGAAAAGCCACTTTTTTGTATTGGGTATCATCTGCATTCACTTGAATTGAATATGCCCATCAAATTACCTTGGGACATAAACATTCGTTTTTTTATTTTATTTATTAGACGGACTTTGTTTGAACCTAATAGGATATCAATAAAGTAAATTAAAAAACGTAGTATGGTTACTGAACAAAGTTAATCAACGCTTAATAGAATTCGTTCGTGCACTCACCAAACATGAATATTAAATTTTTGATGTTTGTCGCTATATCAGCCATATTTGTTGCAGCAATTTATAGTTCATCTGCTAATGTCATATTCGCGACTGTTACAACTAGTTGTTCAGGTACTAGTAAAAAGACTGTGCATTGTACTGTATTTGACTCAGAGACTGGGGATAATCCTAGCTTTAAGTGTACGCTAAATAAGGATGGTAAAACCTGGCGCTGTGTTCAGGAGGCCTCAATGGGAACCAGTAATATACCCCCTACTCTTAAGGACGCAATAAATAAGGCGAAAGTCGGTATTACCACAGGTGAAAATATAGGTGGTAGCAATAACATGACCGTTTTACAGGGCGGTAAACCTGTTGTAGGGGGCGCTACCACAGAAGGTAATAATACCTCTACAAATAGTGGAGACATCTTGCGGTAATGTGCTAAGAAGAGACAAAACTAAAATTCGCCGTGAATTAATATGTTACTACCAGCCAATCATTTGGTACAGGATTTCGCATAATTTGCATTCTAGTTGAGTCATTTGTGCCTTGTCACTTTGCGAAGATAAACCTTCTTTTGTATAATAAATCCATGTTTTGTCATTAAGGAAAATTCTTCAACTGTTGAAAGGAATGCAATCCCAAGGATGACTCCAATATATTCTGGAAGAAGGACGCTAAGAAAGTCTGGCTTATTGAAAAATGAAGGTATTTCAGCCGTAAATTAGATAATAAGTTTAAATAAAAAAGAATTGTGAGTCTTTATTAACTTAGAATCTTTACTATCAAAATTACTAGTGACCCTTAGCCAGTAACAACAGCTGACTAATTAGCATGTCTCATATTTTTCAGCATTTCTTTATTTCAATATCACTGTGGCTACCAATAGGGCCGTAATTGTTCTTTGATTCATTTTACTTGCTAAGATAGCAAGGCCGATAATGAGGGCACTGGCCATCAAGCTCAGCGTCAGAATAGTGGACCTGGATAAGTCGAGGCGTGTCATTTCAATTTCATTTCTTATTATGAAATTCTTTTGCTTCTTTCTCCATCTTTTCTAATCTCGCATAATAATCAGGAAATTCAATCAGGTGCGCAAGTGCAATCTTGCCAGTAATGATCTCATTGTCATGAGTAACATTTGTTTGAAGATCCCGAATTCCATGTTCTAACTCAACATCAAGCCCCATTCTAAATTGTTCTACATCGAACTTACTCCAGTCAACACCTAATGCTTCGCCGATTCTCTTCGCCTCTTCTATGGTAAAATGTTTGGAACCTACCAAATCGATTGTATAAGGAGCGTTTCTGACTATTTTTACTTTCCCTCGACTATCGGAAGACGGGTTAATTCCTTTTTATTCTCACCGCTTGACCGCTTTTTCTAAAAATCAAAATAGCGATAAACCCAACAATTATGACAGCAATACCAACCGAAGCAGTATCTGGAGATTGGGCTGTAAGAAGAATTGCAATTCCTATTATTATCGTTATGATGCTAGAAGAATAAGCCACGATTATTA
Organism: Nitrososphaeraceae archaeon; assembly: GCA_036557405.1. Classification (GTDB taxonomy): domain Archaea; phylum Thermoproteota; class Nitrososphaeria; order Nitrososphaerales; family Nitrososphaeraceae; genus TA-21. The sequence continues at coordinate 1,884 of DATBHO010000073.1, read as the reverse complement.
AGAATCCCATTTAGATACTATCTCTTAGAACCTTGGCTTTAATCAAACTTCCCAGGGCTTACCGATTTGAGCGCGGAAAAAAGCATCAGGCCTAATTTGGCCTCCATTGTAAAGGTTGCAAAATAGTCTAGATTCTGGTTCATTTCTAAAAGGGTGCTCGCTTAACCAATCCCGAACATAGGGAAACGAAAAAGTCAGGAGAACGGGCCCGCTACCCGTTTTTGCTTGATGCGGTATTTCTCCTCCATATCTCTCTTTTAATCTTGTGTGCTTAACTTTGAGCAAAGTAATCTCGTGGATCCTCGCATCAAGGTCCCACATCATTGCTAATATAGCCTTGTTACGTCTAAACTTTTCGTATTTTATAATTAGCTCAAGTTCCTCCCGATCCCAAATTTCACTTTCCAGGTAAGGGCTGAGTCTTTTAGTTTTCTTTTTCTTGATTTTCGCAAATGATGGCGTCTCCCAATCTGTCACCTGTTCGAGCTCGGATTCTTCTTTATTTTTGTAATTGTATAGCCACCTAAACAAGTATTTGATATCTCCAAGATAACCTTTCCAAGTAGTTATCCACTTTTTTTCTGGGTCAACGTCTAGATTCTTGATTTTTGAATTTAAGAAATTTATTATCTGCTCTTTCTTTTTTATATCATAAAACGATAGAGCTCCTAAAAATTTGGAAAAAAGCATATTCGTCTTAAGAGTATTGTTAATATGACTCTCAGATAAGCCAGTATTTTTCATGTAATCGCAAAGTTCTGAAATCAGTGCGGAATTTACCTTATTAGAAAGTGACTCAATTTTGCTTATCGTTGTTGATAATTTGACCGGCATCGTTTTTTACACTCCATTTATACATAATACGAACATGTTAATGAACCCAATTACTTAATGGACTGGATGGGATTTGAACCCATGACCTTTTGCTTGCGAAGCAAACATTCGTACCACTGAACTACCAGCCCCGAGAGTGATGATGCAAATCCCCGATATAAAATGTCACAATCATTTTTTCATTGTGATTAGCATAAGCAATTAATAAATCAGGAGCGCTTATTGAGAGGCAAACAATACAGTATTAGATCCATGGCACCAAAATGCTTAATGTGTCTTAATTTTGCAGTTATTTTTTATATCGATAGGTGTTAAGAAGTGATATGTCTGATAATGATATGAATGTAGAGAAGACTTCAGATGAAGATTGGAAAAATAAACTTACACGGGAACAATATGAAGTTTGTCGCAATAAAGGAACAGAAATGCCATTTTCAGGAGAATACTATTATTCAAAAGATAAGGGAATTTACAAATGTGTATGCTGTGGAAATGAGCTATTTAACTCAGAAACAAAGTTTGATTCTGGTACGGGTTGGCCAAGCTTTTATGCTCCAATCAACCAAAGCAACGTAGAATATATTGTAGATAATAGTTTTGGAATGAAAAGGATAGAAATCAACTGTAAAAAATGTGGATCACATCTTGGACATGTTTTCGATGATGGGCCCTATCCCACGAATAAACGGTACTGTATTAATTCTATTTCTCTAAAATTAGTAAAAGAAAATGGTGAGGATAAGGTAAAATAAGCAACTTAGAAAGGTTATTTTATGTTATCAAGTATCCCTCCCAACAGCTCTCATTGTTTCCTTGTACAGTTCTATTGCCTCGAGGCCATATGCTTGTAATCCATATTGAATTCCTTCTTTAGAAGTTACTTCTACAAAATAGTGCTCCACACCATCATCCAACATCCGCAGGCTTTCAGGATATCTTGTGATCTTTCCATTTTTATCACTACACAAAGCTTGAAGGCGTTCTGATGCATCCATATCCCATCATTGTACCTGGAAAATTACGATTCTAGATCCCTCATTTACCGATTTT
>DATBHO010000072.1:0-6037 GCA_036557405.1 Nitrososphaeraceae archaeon | reverse complement strand
GATCAGCGAACTATGTAAAAAATATGATATTCTCTTGATACTTGATGAGATTGCTACCGGTTTTGGGAGACTTGGCAATATGATTGAGTATAAATCACAACGTTCTGAACCGGACATCGTATGTTTTGCAAAAGCGCTTACTGGTGGATATTTTCCATTGGCAGTAACACTAACAACAGCAGATATCTTCAATGAATTTCTTGGAGATTATTGGGCTAAAAGGCAATTATTTCACGGGCACACTTTCACTGGTCACCCTGTAGGATGCAGAGCTGCCTTAACAAATTTAGAGCTTTATGAAAAGCTAAATCTTATTAGAAAAATAAGAGATAATTCGTTTCTTCTTAAGCGTCTCGTCGAAAAATTTTCTGAACTAAATATATGCTATGACATCAGACAGAAAGGAATGCTCTGTGGAATTGAATTAAGAAAAGGTGATACCCCAATTAAGATGGTAAACAAAGTCCCGATTGGACAGTACATTGCGAGAGAGTCCTTGAAAAAAGGAATATACCTTAGGACTATTGGACCAATACTTACAATAATACCACCACTGGCAATAGATCAAGAAGATCTAACAAGAATAGTTGATACGGAGTACGAAATTGTAGAGAAAATTCAACATAAGATATGACGATCTCTGTTTGGTGTATTTGTCTAAATAGCGCGGATCTGGTTGTAAAGAGTAGCTTTAGATATACCGAGATTTTTGGCAATCATTTTCCTTGGTATGTTCTGAGATAACATTTTAATTAGTGTGTCTTTATCAAGATTTTTTTTCGGACGGCCAATACTTTTGCCAGAAATTTTCGCCCTTACCATTCCATCCTTTGTCCGTTGAATCAACATCTCCCTTTCTCTTTCTGCTACCCAAGTCAATATTCCTATCATCAATTTCCTAACACTAGCATCAGTGGTTTGGAGAAATATCTCTTTAGGTGAGCAAGAAATCAGTGGTGAATATTCTTCAATGGATTTAATTGCATCAAGTGTTTCCCAAAAAGTTCTGCCTACTCTCGATAATTCATAGACAATAACAGAATCAATCTTGTCGTTTCTAACTAGATCTAGCATTTCTTTAAATGCGGGTCTATTAATTGCAGGTACCTTACCGCTTGTCGCTGAATCTTCAAAAAAATCTAGAATTTCATAGTCATTTTCATTTGCCCACTTTGCAATCGCTAACTTTTGGTTCAAAACCGTCTGCTCACCAGTACTAACTCGCACATATCCAAAGCAGTATTTCATTACTTATATTATCATGAAAAGTTGATAATCATTTAGGTCAAAAAAAAATACTTGAAGTTGAAAAAAGGTATTACATTTATTGGACAGAATACGAGTAAAAAAATGACCCTTTTTTTCGAAAGTATAAAAATGGGTCCTTTTTTAGACGTTCATATTGGTAATAGTAAACGACGATTTTCGCATTTTTTTCCATTTTCCGAAGACTTGGACATCTAACAGGATTTTCTGGTTTTTGAACATTTTACAAGCATTAGATGTGAAAAAAACGTCGAATTGTGCTATGTTCTGGCAATAATCAAATAGCATTTGAGTTTCTAGACTTGATTTATTTATTTTCAATTATAGTAATTTACAACCATATGTTATGAATTCCTATGTTATTACAAAAGTAGGGAGCTTATGAACTGCCATAAAGATATCAGGGATTGATGAAGGATAGATTTGTTCAGAGTAGAAAATTAAATACTTGCGGTTAATTAAAGATTAATTATGGGTTCTGAAATAAAACTAATGATGCAAGATTTCGATTTCATTGATTCTTGTATGAAAAAGGTAATTAATGGAAATAGTATTTCCTTCTATGACGCTGAAAGATTAATTTCTACTAATGATCTGATAAAGCTAGCTGACTCGGCAAACATTATTACCAAAAATTTTAATGACGTGAATATTGATGTCGAATCGCTGATAAACGCAAAATCAGGAAATTGTCCAGAAGATTGTTCCTTTTGCGCCCAATCAACATTTTATGAAACTGGTATAACAAAATTCCCACTATTAGCTGATGATATTATATTAGAGAAAGCAAAAGAAGCTGAAGCGAGTGGTGCCTCGAGTTTTTGCCTTGTTTGTGCATACAGAGAGCCATCACAAAGTGATTTCCAAAAAATTTGCAGAATTATAGAAAAATTAAGAAAGGCTGTGAAACTGGAAATCAATGTTTCACTTGGCTTCATGACCCCTGAACGTGCACAAAGATTAAAATCGTTGGGCGTTAAGCGGTATAACCACAATCTAGAAGCTTCTGAAAGTTTCTTTTCGACGATTTGTAATACCCATGAGTTCTCTGATAGAATCAAAACTGCGAAAATAGTCAAGGATGCGGGTCTCGAACTTTGTTGTGGAGGAATCATTGGGATGGGAGAAACTACTAGACAACGAATTGAATTAGCATTTTCTATTTCGTCTCTTAAACCAGATGAAGTTCCCATTAATTTTTTGATACCGAGAAAAGGCACACCTAAGGAACTGGATAATTGTTCAATTCATCAAATTGATATAATTAGAACAATCGCTGTTTGGAGATTTATCATGCCAAAAACCATATTGAAAATAGCTGGGGGGAGAGAAGTTTACCTTAATGACAGCGGTAAGTTAGCACTCCAGGCTGGAGCAAATGGGATTATAACAGGTGGTTATCTTACTACAAATGGGAACGCACCAAATAAAGATATCCAAATGATACACGAAATTGGCCGCGATAAATGACTTCATCAAAGATGACATTAATAAACTGAAAACAGAGAATCTCTATAGAAGATTAAGAATTGTCGAAAATCATAATGGATCATTAATAGTTGGAAATAAGAAAATAATCAACTTTAATTCTAATGATTATCTTGGTTTATCTTGGAATCAAGAAATAATAAATAACACATTAAGAAATTTTGACGAAATATCTCAATGTAGTTCAAGACTGGTTGGAGGCAATAATATAAGTATTGAAAATTTGGAAGGAGCTTTGTCAAAACATAGAAAAACACAATCCTCACTAGTTTACACTACTGGATATTCAGCTGTTCTGGGAGTCATAAGTACTCTGGCCGACAGTAATACAACAATTTTCAGTGACGAGTTAAATCACGCTAGCATTATTGATGGTTGTCGTCTAAGTAATGCAAAGGTCAAAATATTTCGCCACAATGACGCAGAACACCTTTTGGAACTATTACGAGGTATCACTGGCAAGAAAATTTTAGTTACTGAAGGAATATTTAGCATAGGAGGAGACATGTCAAACTTGAGTTCAATCTGCAATTTAGCAAAAGAGTTTAGCATATTCACTATTGTTGACGATGCTCATGGGGACTTTGTTTATGGAAAAAATGGATCTGGAATTCCTTCTGAGTTAAATGTCAATAAATTCATCGATGTTCATGTAAGTAGTCTTAGTAAGGCGTTAGGTTGTTTTGGAGGCTATGTTGCTTGTAACGAAATGGTAAGGGATTATCTCATAAATAGATCCAGACAATTCATATTTACTTCAGCTCTGCCAACTCATTTATGTAATTCCGCACTAAAAGCCATTACTATTGCAAAATCGGGAATATTACAACGTAAATTATTCAAAAATGTAAAATTCTTACAGACCGGCTTAAGGAAGATTGGATATGATATAGGAAATTCGGTTAGTCAAATAATACCCATACGCATTAATTCTGAAAACGATGCTGTGAAATTAGCCAATAAATTGCTACAGAAAGGCATATTTGTTCATCCTATGAGATTTCCAACAGTTAAGAAGGGCCAGGCAGTATTGAGACTGTCACTAAGTGCAGCACATACTAAAGAACAATTGTATTATACCTTAGAAGAGCTTGAAAATAGTGGTAGGAAATTTAAAGTAATTTAATCTTGTTAATAGTTTGGTCATATCTTTACATTAAAGTGGACACAATATCTAATTTTATTTCGATATTTAGCTATAAACTCAAATTGTTGCTTGTGTGTCATAAGAGATGCTGGCATGCTTTCTAAAAATTAGAAACCGCCAAGATAGTTAGCTACACTATATTGCATAATTCGAATTTTGCAATATAAATTTAATTCTTCTTGATATAGAATTATTTTTTCTGAGTGATGTATATTTCATAATTCGAGTTTAGCAATATTTATTTAATATAACTTATAAATGCTTGTATGGTAGAAAGAGAATTAAAGATCAAATTGGCTGTTACAGAACGTCAATATAGAGAAATAAAATATTATTTTTCTCTTTTGCATTCTGAATCAATAGTTTCAGGACTTAAATTTGCTTACAACCGACAAAAAGCCAAAGATGGAGGTTATTTGATTCTTGGAAGGAAGAGTTTTGTTAAAAAAGAAACAAGTATGTTAACAAAGGAACAAGCAAGATGGCGAATTGCAAATTGGAAGTCCATGATAAAGACATACAGAAACAAGGGATATAGTTATCCCACAATAAGTAGAATCAAGAAAGTTATTAAGTTTATTGCTAAATCAAGCAATAAAAAATAGGAATTTAGTAAGTAGATGCCTCTGTACTTTTTTCATCTACGTTAATTGAAGATAGATCAGGAAATTTCTCTTTCATACTTTGTTCTACTAGAATAGTAGCTTCTTCAATAATGCTTGTTGATTCCTCACTTAATGCTCTTCCATTATCCACTTCATGTTTTGGTATTTGCGCAGAATCTGATAGTATCCCTCCCATCAGATCCGATATTTGAGAAAGTGATTGGTCTGCTTCGGGAACCATCGAGGACAATCCACCTTGTATGTTCTTTATCACTGACATTGCAGGTGTTAACGTAACTACAACATCTCCTAACTCAGTGATTGTGTTTAGCCGTAACTGGATTTGCTCTAATGCTAACTTCGCAGAATCTACCATCTTGCTCATCTTTCGAATTTGCGAAAGTTCATTTGAAAGTAGTTTGGCATATTGCAAATCATGGGTTTGTATGGAATGTACTATTCTTTTAAAAATAAGTTGATCCTTTTCTACAATTTTACCAGAAATAGATTCTAGTTTTGAAATTTGAAGTTCTAACTTCTTTTGAGCTTCCTCGATTCGTGGCTTTAGAGGAGGTTGTGATTTGATACTCTCCAAAATTTTTACTGCCATGTTTTCGGGCTGTGTTTTATTCCACTTATCTTTAAAGGACATTATACCTCTCTAACTCCTATCACTTTTTTGCTTATAATATCAAATGTTACTGAGATCGCTGGGTCGCAGGTTACAAATTAATAAGCTGATTTGAGGGTTAATTCATTTCTTGGTTTTATCAAACATATGTAATAGCTGTTTTACTGCACCATCCATATCTTCTTCGTGAACCTCGGGAGATAAGCTATGTTTTAAAAGATTATTTATGGTACTGGAAATCTCGGAGCTAATTTCATCAAAACTATCAACATCGTTAAATCCTTGTTGATAAAGTCTGTTGAGCTTCATAACATACATTCTAGTTTGATCATTTACCGTAACTTTATACACATTATTATTCACTTTAATTTCTTCATTAGCCATAATGGTTATCAATGGAAATGACCAAAATCCTCTAAGAAAAACGTTTTGGTGCTCGATTGTAAAATTTATGGTATTTGGTAGTTAATAAATCGCGAGTTAAATAATTCATATTCCAGGCCGTCTAATGAAAATTTAAGTCAACAGCCATAAGACTTAATCAGATAGAATTAACTTGAGTTTTGTGACCAATTTCGCACCATCAGTGGTTAGTGTATAATATCTGACAGCCATTGGCCTGGTCTTAGAAGTCATTAAGCCGTATTCACTCGTTACTAGGCCAGCCCGTTCTAATTTAGACAGGTGAAATGAAATAATTTTCCTGTTATGTTTCAACATTTCTTCCAATTTGCTTGCGTATAACTTCTCAAATTCAAGTCGAAAAAGAATGTGTATCCTAATTGGATGAGTAGCGGTATGGATCAACTCATAGAAATCATTTACTTTTTCTTTATTTTTTTTATTATCCATGTACTCGGAATATAATTATCCCCAAATATATTAATTTTATTTAATGGC
>DATBHO010000071.1:0-4937 GCA_036557405.1 Nitrososphaeraceae archaeon | reverse complement strand
TAGTTTCTCTAGGATCCTATTGTAATGGTGCAATGCATTCCTAAAGACTAATTTGACGTTCTGTCCGGTTTCAAGATCCATGTCATTCAATACTTGATTATCTATACCACCACAATATATTGATTCAATTCTTTGCGCAGGCTTACAATATGTTACCAAGGCTCTTTTCCAGTCGTCTTTACTACTTCATTAAACTTTTTTGCTAATTTTCTAGTACTAAAAATTTGCCATATGAACAAAACTATGTAAGCAACGCTTGAAAGAAGCATAATTCCGATTGCTCCTATCCCAACTGAATTAATTGGAGTTGCGTCGTTAGTTTGTTCCAAACTTGCAAGAAAACCGACTGAAGTCATCATAAGAACGGTTAGAGCGTAGAGTATTAGGCCCAAAATTAATATTCCAATTCCTCTCCCCACTTTTCCTACATAAATGTGACCTATACCTGGTAAACCAAATATTCCGCCAATGAACGCTATCAGTGCGGATGTTCCAGGACTCTTATATGGTAATTGTTGACCCACTACAGGACGCGAAACCTGTACGTGCTTTGAATGTTCGTGGAGAGCAGAATGACACTTTGGACATTCTTCAATTTCCACATTAGCGTCTAATTTTTTACCGCAATTGCTACAAAATTTTGGCAAATCCGACATTTATCAGTATTCTGTTTGACTTACTAATGAAGTAAATCACTATTTTGATCCCCTGACTGCTTTTACTTATCAGGTAATAAGTTACTATGATATAAGTTAACATTATATACTAAATAAATAGCTCTCCACAAAAGGATGATTAATTGAAAATACGTCTGTTTTCATGTGTAGTACTATCTAGCTTTATATATTTCAGTGTTCTTTTCCTGTATTCCAATTCTTACATTAACTTATCATCATACGCCGATGAGACCAATTGTGAAGATAAAGCGTTCAAAAAATACCTTAAGAAGGGAGAAAAACCATTTGAAAAATATCTTGATAAAGCAGACGATGTTCCTCTTCCAAGTGGAAAAGATGATGTTGATGAATATTTGGACAAGCTTGATCCTCTTGCAAAGGATTACATCAATGATTTAGAGCCATTTGCAGACAAATATATTGAAGATCTTGAGGATTGTTTAGGTTAGTAATACAGAAATCAAAAATAGTAGTCTCCCGATTTATTTGTATGAGAAAAGGTCTTGTATTTTGCCTTTCTATATTTTTATTAATCTCATATATTATTCCTCTAGGTGCTATGGCCGATACTAATTTTCCTAAAGTCGAAAACAAAAATTTTACTACTGCCAAAAATGACCGCCTAGTAATTAATCTAAAAGTAAACAAAATCACTAAGAATGGTAAACAATGGAAATCTCTTCCGAATAAAAAGACTTGAATGAGGAGAAATTTATAATAATAACAATATATTTCGTAACTAAAAGATGCATGGCTCTTCAATTGGCCTCTACCCTTACGCCTTGTCCACGGGTACGGGCAGGGATAGCCAAGAATTTAATCAGAGATCATCGGAAATTAGCAGTTCAGTCAATTGGGCCGAAATAGGTGATTGGTTTGGCTCTGCTTTGGCAGCAGGTGATTTTGATGCTGACGGGTATTCAGATTTAGCAATAGGGGTATCAGATAAGGATGTACGCACTGATATAGGCATTTTTAACGATGCAGGTCAAGTGATAGTAATGTATGGTTCTTCAGACGGTATCCACGGCATAAAATTGTCCACAGGAATTGGTAAACAACATCAAATATGGTCGCAAAATAGTGAAGGTATTCAGGACAACCCGGAAACTGGTGATAGATTTGGTCACGCATTAGAAACGGGAGACTTTAACAACGATGGGTATTCAGACCTAGTCATAGGAGCTTGGGAAGAAAAAGTTGGCGCCATTAAGTTTAGTGGTGCCGTAAATGTAATTTATGGAACGTCATTTGGACTTTTGAGTAATGGGGCGGGTTCCGAAGGAAGAGTAGATAGCCAGATATGAACGCAGGGTTACCTAAATCTAATTGAAGATGCGGCCGAGGAGGGTGACAGGTTTGAATCAGCATTGGCAAGCGGTGACTTTAACAAAGATGGGTATTCTGACCTGTCTATTGGAGTTCCTTATGAGGACGTAGGCTCTACCACGGATGGAGCAGGTGCAGTAAATTTGATATATGGTTCTTCCAGGGGATTATCAGCTAGTGGCTTGACAGCTGGTAACGGTAGAGCTGACCAACTATGGACACAGAATAGCACAAAAATTGAAGGCGATGCTGAAACGGGAGACCTTTTTGGGAATTCACTAGCCGTAGGAGATTTCAACAATGATGGAATATTAGATCTTGCCATAGGAGTGCCAGGTGAAGACGTAGGAATAACAGCGGCCAGTGCTGGCGCTGTCAATGTGATATACGGTTCAAAAGGCTTGTCAATCGGTACTGGTGGATTAAGCGCAACAGTTCCCTTCAGTGGTTTCGGAAGAGCTGACCAGCTATGGACACAAGGCAGCCCACAAATTCAAGGTGATGCGGAAGCCAGCGACCAGTTTGGGAGTGCGTTATCCTAGTTGCACACATTATATTAAATCACCAATTTATTTTAACTTAGGCGATTGATCAGCTAAAAACTAAAAGCACCTTATAGTCTATTAAATAGCAGTACTATTGTGAAAATTAACTTTATCTGATTTATGCCATTTCAAATTGGTATTTTAGAAATTCTAATTTCGACCCGTCTGAAATTCCAGATTGGTACCTTCCACCCAATTAGTGACTAGTATGAAATTAAGAATGATTTACTAGCCAACTCATCAAATGCTTAGACAATTGTATCGATCTACATATATATTCTGGCAAAAATATTTCGTTACATTTGGAAAACATAAGGCTCTCCGAACTAATCATTCCGTTATTAACATCGTCTGGTTATTTGATGATTAATTGTAAGCAAGTTGCATTATTGAACCTGTTAACTTGTTTGTTACTTGCTACCGTACTATTTCATACTCAATCAGAAGGCACTAATGAACTTGGCACTAAAGAAGGTCGACAGTTTAACTTCGTTGCTGCCGGCGATTTTGGCTGTAGCGCTGAGGCTAACAGGACAGTTACAGATATGGTAAAGAAAAATCCAGAAATTGTACTAGCTTTAGGAGATCTTTCATATGAGAAGTCTCCTAACTGTTGGTTAGATTTAATTAGTCCTATAGATAGTAGCGGAAAAGTCAAAATATCATTTGGAGATCACGATATGAGCAATCAATTGTTCAAATATGATACATACCTAAAGCATTTCAACTTAACTAAACCGTATTATTCTTTTAATTACCAGAATGTACACTTCTTGGCAATGGCAACAGCAAAAAATAATTTAATACCTTATCTTAACACTTCACAACAATATCAATTTGTCAAAAATGATCTTAAATTGGCTCATGATAATAAGAGCATTGATTGGATAATCGTGTATTCCTTTAAACCATTCTATTCTTCGAATTCGAGTCACCCGGGAGGAGAAGAACTTCGTAACTTCTACCATCCGCTCTTTGACAAATATGGAGTTGATCTAGTATTGCAAGCCCATAACCATAACTACCAGCGAACTTATCCAATTACCTTTAATGAAACGACCCCATCATCTCCGATAGTATTAGACAAAGGTGAACAGAATTTATACAATAACCCCAAGGGACCGATATTTATCACAATAGGAACTGCGGGTGCCCCACTCTACAATTTCACTGGCCAAAGGCCATTTATAATATCACAATTTGCTGATAACGGCCTTCTAAATGTGGATATTGAAAAATTTCAAAAAAAATCTAATCTAACAGGTACGTTCTATAATAATAATCTTCAGAGGAAGGATTACTTCACTATTATGAAGTAGATATCTGCTACATAATTCTAGATTAACAAAAAAAATAGCCCCGCAGAGACTAATGTACTGCGGTGTAATTCATTGCATACCAAGTACTTTTAGTTGTAACCTTCGAAATAATATTGGGTTGTCTTCCGAAATATACTCTTTCAGGAAAGATTGCGTCTTTTGCAAGAGAGAAATAATAATGTCTAACAAGGAAGGAAAATGGCATCCATATGAGATAACTGGCGACATACACAAGTGTCCAAGAAGACAGCATCAGCCACCTTCCGGTGTAGACGTTTGAACTTTATATCGAATCCTCATCTATGCACTGATATTGTCACGCATCCCTCTGGGCCCGAGTATTTAAGCTTTGCTATATGACATAGATTGTTCTTAATTTTAGTAAAAAAGGAATTTCTATATTTAGTAAATGCATCATATGCATTCTTCTATTTTATACATCAATTATATCTAAGGCGGTTAGTTAATTCAGTCCTCGTGAGGAATAGTAAAAGCCACAAGAAGAATCCAAATTTAGAACCGGTAGCGTCGTGGGTACCGATGGGTTTATTTTTATCTGGTATTATTACTAATATTAAGAAGAGATCAAATTTCATAAGATCACTAGCGAATGTTGAGCTTAAGAATGCTCCGATGATTGAAGAAGCTTATTTGTATGGTTTAGGAAATTTTATTTCAAGTAATCTATTTGATTCTCTATTTGTAATTCTACAATTATTTATGAGTATATAATTCCTATTCTTATGGGAGTAATCATCATTAACTACTACTTATATAAGATCATAGAGTTATTCCATAAATAATCGTGGTAAAAGATTACAGTCACTTTCATGTAAATTCGAACGATGCAAATAAGAAAGAATTTTCATATAACTTGGAAAACGTTAATGCCTATAGAGAAAAGCGAACAGTTGCCCTAGTATCTGTAATCGCATCTGTAGCTTTAGCTACAACAAAACTTCTAATTGGATATTCCACAAACAGCCTTGGAATCTTATCAGAAGCAATGCATGCTGGCCTTGACGTAATAGCAGCATTGATGACCCTTTATGCAATAAGAATTGTAA
>DATBHO010000070.1:0-31462 GCA_036557405.1 Nitrososphaeraceae archaeon | reverse complement strand
CAATATACTTCTAGTTTCCATGGATAAGTCAGCTGACCACGTCGATTTAATAAGTAAGATAATGGATGTGGTAAGAAAGCACCAGGGGTTGTGAACTGACTTTTTAGAATGTAACGAGCTGAAAAGTAGATCATTATTTTTTTGAATAACGGTAAAATAAAAATAATCTTAAAGTGCACCATCTTATTTTTATTGTAAATAAAATCTCGTGAAAATATGTATTTCATGAACTGAGATTCATAATATTCCTGCATTATCTATATTCAAATTCCTGTTATATAGGCCATATTCAATGTTCAATTATTTAACGCTGACAAGAATCTTGCTTATTCTTTTCTTTTCCCATATTAAAAGGTAGATTATTCCGATGACCAATAGTATTTCGAGTGACTTGGCCATGATACCGGCGATATCAATGATCTCGGCCTTATTGTCTGGTGACAACGGAGGTGCGACAAGTACAGAATACGCATACAATCCGATAAGAATGGATGTTCCAATCAATCCAAAAAGATTTAATGTCACCTTTTTTCTGTACTGGCTTAAGATATAACTTCTAGTATTACCTTCATGGGGATCTTCAGCAAAATTTATCAAAATATACAAGATTCCATATGCGATCTGAGCTCCTGCAGCTGCCATTAAGAAAATTGAATAATAGATTTGTAAAGATCCGTGTTCGGGAAAAATCGCCAAGTGTACCAAGCCTCCAGCTATCGCAAGTAACATAATTATATATTTCAGAGTTTCTTTTTCTGGTCTCGAATACAATCTCTGCTTTCTCCTTTTTAGATAAATACCTCCTAATACCAGCCCCAGCACTACTATGGGAGTTAAAATGGATATTACCAAGAGGGAATTTCTGACCAAGCCCCACGAATCTGAGATAGTAACATTAAATATTACACGCTGACAGTTACAATCAGTTAAGCTAGATAAGATGGATCTTGGGGGATCTAATTGATATTGGTTCACCATTTTGTTATCGTTTGCCACACTAAGAACTATATCATAAGAACCTGGATGAGGGAACACGTAAAATAGATTAAAATCCCCAATATCCCTTAGTGTCCAAGGAAACCCCTTTACTCTTTCTCCCGTACTTTCTTCGTAGATCTCTACCATTGTTTTAATATTGTATACGTCTTTCCCATCAAAATCTTGTATACTAAATGTAATTTGTGTTGGTTTATACGGTGTAGCATATTCCGGATCCAAGGCCATATATGGATAATATTTTCCCATTCCATCTCTGTTAGACCCTCCATTGTAATGGGGTGTATGAGAAAGGTGTGCAAATGAAACGAATTGCGTGATAAAACTCGATATTAATATAAAAGATAACAAAGATATCAAAACAAAATGAGTTTTCATATTATTGGCTATGCAATCTAACGCAATGGTTTCATATAAGTCGTACTTGATCTTTAAGAATTTATTTCAAATCTGATGTTTATTAATTATACTCTTCTCGTTAATTATTAATAATTGATTTTTTTCAAACGGGCATTTAGCGGTACTTGAATATTTGATACAATATAAACAAAATAGGAAAAACTTATTTCTGCAACCTATTTCATTTTTCTATGGTTGAATAAAGTGACAAGTGTAAATGATTACTTGATTAATTTTCCTCACACTTCATTTAGAAATAATCAACATAAAGTACTTCAACAGATTTCTGATGCTTTTAGTTCTGGTTATAAACGTATAATATTGGAAGCACCAACTGGATTTGGCAAAAGCGCAATTGCAATAACTATCGCCCGAACGCTTGGATCTAGCTACATATGTACCGCAACCAAGGATCTCCAAACTCAGTATACTCATGATTACAAGTTTCTAAAAGTTGCTAAAGGAAAGAGCAATTTTCCGTGTAAGGTAAAGGAAGACTTTGTTAGCGCTGGAAAATACCTCTGCAATTCATGTAACTCGGGAACTGAAAATGAGTGCAGACATACCTCTTGCGAGTATGGACCATGTCTATCTGATGAATCAATGGAAGGAGCTGGATGTAAATACAGAACTTTCATAAATGATTACAAAACTGAATATAAGGGGAAAGAAAATGAAAGGACCTTCATTAGTAGGGAAAAAATAGATTATTATAAAACTGAATATTCAAATTGGTTTCATTTAAAAAACTTTGATACTCATAATGAATGGACACCATGTTACTACTTTGATCAACTATTTCATGCATTAAAAGCAAGTCATTCAATTTTTAATTACTCCATTTTCTTGTCGCTACTTACAAACAAGAATACATTGCAACAAAGGAACTTGCTTGTATTGGATGAAGCACATTTACTTGAAACTGAAATCGTAAAATTTAGAGGACTTTCTATATCAAAGAAGAGGTGGAAACGGTATATTCATGACTTTAAAATTGTAGATTACGGATATGACATCGATGGTTGGTTGGAATTTTTAATTGACTTGGAGAAAACAATGCTCATGCTAATAGGATATGATTCTCTAGCCTATTCACTATCAAAGGAACGAAAAATGAAATTTGGATACGAGTCGAAAAGGAAAACTAAAGCAGCAAACAAAAGAATAGTTAGCGCATCAGAATTATTTGAAGATGATGCCAGTATAGAAATAGATATTAAAAAACATGGAACAAACTTACATATTCATAAAGAGATATTGATTGATATTCTACAGGATATCGAAAAGCTGACGAGAACCATAAACAATATTCTATTAAGTCCTAGGAACTGGATAGTCTCAGAAGTTCAAAAAGAAAATTATGACGTCGTGAGGGTAGAATTAAAGCCATTGGATCCGTCTCGGTATATTCGAACAATTGTTGAAAAATGTCCAAGAACACTAATTATGAGCGCAACAATTTTTAATCATAAAACATTTGAGAAAATACTGGGGATAGATTCAGAAAATAATAACACCAAATTTATACAAATCCCATCAGATTTTCCAGTTGAAAATAGACCAATTTTTCCTCTCAGTATAGACTATCTTAATTTTGATAATTTGCAGCAGTTGACTGTAAAGACAAGAATATCACGGGCGGTTGATAATATAATGCATATACATAGTAAAGATAAGGGTATAATCCATACAACTTCTTATGAACAGCTAAATTTTATCAAAGAAAATCTTTCAAAAATGAACTCAAGGAGATTAATTTTGACAGATCCAGAAATCGAAAGAGATGAAGTAATAAAGGAACATGCTGAGACTGAGAAACCTACCGTACTTATTTCCCCCTCTCTCCATACTGGCCTTGATCTTAAAGACGACTTGTCTAGGTTCCAGATAATTACAAAAGTCCCTTACCCTAACATCGCTGACAAGTGGACTGCAGAGAAAAGGAAAATTGACAAGGAATGGTATTATTGGCAAACTGCGTTAAGATTAGTCCAAGCCTATGGTAGATCCATAAGATCTAAAGACGATTGGGCAAAAACTTATGTTTTAGACTCAGCATTCAATTATTTTGTAAGGATGAATAGTAACATACTTCCAAAATGGTTTCTATCCGCTATAAGAAAATAATTAGTTATAATGCCAGTCACCGTATTTCTACCGTAATGTATACACTTCTCTTAGTATATTAGAATCTATTCTATGATGTTGGTGAGAAGGAACAAAGACGATGCGCCTGGAAAGTTAACAGGCTTTTTTATTGCGTGGATTTAATTCATAGCAAAAAATATTCCAAATTCATAAATCAGCTACCATATACTAACGGTAATATTCAGAGTTTCTATCTTAATTTTAGCATTGGACTATGGTTTGGTCAACCAATGGTAACAAATTCCTCCCAGAAAATTTTAATCCATATTGTCAAACTGGTTAATAAATTACATTTTTTCTGGATTTATGTGTTCACAATTAACAGCCTCATCGTGATCAATGGTTATGTTTAACATGGCTGTGTCGTCACCAGGCCCACAATCAAGCAAATCTCTCTTTCCATCAGAATGATCGTAGATGCCATTAGCATTACCGTGAATTAATATATCATTACCTGCACCTCCTGTAATGTTGTCCATTCCAGGAGCGGACCCGGGACCTACTTCAGCCTTACACAGGAAAGAATCGCCAACTAGTCTGTCGTTTCCGTCTTCTCCGTTAATCTGATCATCTCCATTTCCTCCACATACGTCATCGTCACCGGCACTTGCGTTTATGATATCATTACCATCATGTCCAACAATTACAAGATCCTTGCTCTTATTACCTCCTATAATAATATCGTCTCCATTTGTCCCAGCGCAATTAGATTTAGAGCTGCAATTTATAGGAGTAGCGGGCGAACCTGAACTCTGTGAAGGTGATTCCATGACTACAATTGTTAACATAAGAACCAAGCTTGCAAATAGCAGATATAATTTATGCAAATGTCCTTCAATTAGAGATCAGTATCGGGAGTTATAACTTTTTTAATTCGTTACTACAAATTTGATAAAAAATCCAGTCTAATTCATATATTGGTTGGCTTCCAATTAAATTATGGTTAATTTTCATACGGCAAAGAAGATCAACGCTCCTGTTCCCGAAGTATGGAAAATCTTGTCAGACGTTGATAGGGAACCAGAATTTTGGCATGGGACAAAATCGATTAAAAACATAACCAAATCGGATAATGTAGTGGAGAGAGAAGTAGTTATTGCCTTCAAGAATTCAGTTTGTAGAGAAACCGTTAAAATGGATCCCATGAAGTCTATTACTACAGAAATTACAGAGGGGCCACTAAAGGGTAAAAAAGTAGTTGTCATCCATCCAGATGGAGCGCAGGCAAGTATAGTCGACGTTGAATGGGATATTAGGCTATCGGGTTTCATGGGTATTTTCTCGAAGATGGTTAAAAAACATATTCTAGAAGGTACCGACGATGCCCTGGAAAGAATCTCAAAAGCAGTCGAAAAATAGTTCTCTAGCCCTTTTTTGTATGTACTCAGTCGGTTATCAAGATCTTATAATACAAAAAGGATATGCTACTACAATGGATATATCAAATTATCTAAATGTTAGCTTTCCAAATGTTACCAAAATGATTCAGAATTTGGATGAAAGTGGGTACCTTATCTATGAAAAATATATGGGTATAAGACCTACTGATGACCGCATAAAAATCGCCAAGAGTATACACAATAGACATGAGATCTTGGCTGAATTTTTTAGAATGATAGGAGTTGACGACGAAATTGCAAATAATGATGCGGAAGGAATGGAAGATCATTTGCATCATGAAACACTAAAGAAGTTGGAAGAATTTATGACTTCCATGAATGACAAATCGGTTCGGACCATGGATTGAAGCTAATTCATTTGGGTATTTCTATCTCAAGGCACAATTCACTTTAGTATTTTAAGTAGGGTATCAACTTTTAGTGTATTTATAATATCAATTTTTTTAGCCCAGCCCCTTCTTGCCTGACCTATTCCGAATAAAAGGTAAGCAAAATGGACCGGATGATGCGCATCAGAATTTATGGCCAATTTTACACCATTTTGTACTGCCAATCGAATATGTTTATCCCTTAAATCCAACCTGTTATAATTGGAATTGATTTCAAGAACAGTTTTGGTCTCATAGGCAGTATTAATTATTTTTTCTACGTCAATTGAATAGCCTGTCCTTTTATTTATTAATCTACCTGTAGGATGAAACAGTATGTCTATACTTGGATTTTTTGCTGCCTCGACAAGTCTTTCCGTTTGAATATCTTTGGGCAATGAAAAATGCGAGTGTATTGAAGCCCCCACGATATCAAGCTTGTCCAATACATTGTTGGCAATATCGGGGGTACCATCTTTAAGAATGTTGACTTCAGCAGAACTCAAAATCCTAAACCTAGTATCAGCTATGTATTCAGTTATTATGTCATTTAATACTTGTATTTTGTTTATTTGGTCTAGCAGTTGTTTTTCATTTAAACCATTTGCCAATCGAAGGCTCTTCGTATGATCGGTAATCGCGATATAATCTAATCCAAATTTTGTTTTTGCTTGTAAAGCCATATCTTTTATTGACATGGTACCATCGGTAAAGTTACTATGCGTGTGGAGGTCTCCTTTTAGATCGCCATAATCCACCAAACCTAGTATTTCGTTTTGATTATTAGAAAAATACTCAATTTCGCCACAATTTTCTCTCAGTTCTGGAGGGATAAATTGAAGGTGGAGTTTATTATAAATTTCTTGTTCGTTTGTCCCGGCAATTTTTTTCTTTTTTTTAGTGAACAAACCCCATTCATTAAGATGAAAACCCATTGACGCAGCCAAATTTCGTAATGAAATATTGTGTTCTTTGTTTCCAGTAAAATACTGAGACGAGGATCCAAAACTCTCTTCAGGAACCACCAACAAATCGACACCGATCCCATTCCTAAGTGCAACAAATGCCTTTGTCTTGCCTTTACCCTTAATTTCTGCCACTTCAGGCATCTTGATAAAAAAGTTCATCACTTTTTCTGGTTCTTTTGTAGAGACTAAAATGTCAATATCTCCAATAGTTTCTTTCATACGCCTGAAAGAACCTACAATAGAACACTGAATTATACTATCTTCAGCCCTCAATCTGTTCTCTATTTTTTTTATTTGGGGATAAATATCTCCAAGTAAGTATCTGCCTTTATTTTGTTTTGTCAGATGAATCATTCTCAGGATATTAGCCTCCTTCATCTTTGAGAAGCCTTTTATCCTTTTGATAGTACCTTCAGATGCAGCTTTTTCTAGTTCAGAAATACTCGTGATCTTCAATTTCTCATAGAGTATCTTTAATGTCATTGGACCTATCCCTCTCAGATTATAAAATTCAGATATATTGATTGGTACTTTCGTCGTTAACTCTTCATGATACGCTATTTTATGTGACTTTATAAACTCCTCTATCTTTAATGAAATAGCATTACCAATAGAGGGTATTTTTCTGAGACCCTTAATCCCATTTTTAGAGTATATTTCTTCAAGTTCTGTGGACAGGTTTTCAATTACGTCTGCGGCCCTTTCATAAGCCCTTACCTTGTAAATTGTATTGGGATCATTTTCCGCTATTTGGATAAGGTATGCGATTTCACGAAATATCCTAACAATTTCAACATTTTTCAATTCATGACTTAGATATCTGGTTTATGTCTTACGTAATAATAAACCTAGTCCTCAAAATGGGTGGTAGAAAGCAATTCATTTCATACACTAGTATATCTACAAGGCAAATCTTTTGCACACCGAGTAAATCGGTTATCTGGTTACTAATTCTCAAATTGGATCAAGAATCTTAATTCAACCTTTCCATTATTTGGAGTTCAATATTTTTCCATACAAGTTAAATGGTATAAGGATACTAATAGGTATCATGATTGAACTCGGATATGATTATCCACTCTATAGACCTCCCTCAGAAGCAAACTCGCTTATATTTCAGATTACTTTGGGATGTTCTTTCAACAAATGTTCATTTTGTAATATGTATAGAACAAAAGAATATTTTGAGAGGCCTTGGGCAGAAATTAAAGGCGAAATTGATGTTGTGTCTAAATCACAAAGGGAGACTGAAAAGATATTTCTTGCAGATGGTGATGCCTTGAATCTCCCAACCGAAAAGTTGGTTCAGGTATTGGATTATCTCCATGAGAAATTTCCAAATGTAACAAGAATATCTTGTTACGCGATGCCAAAAAACCTTATTCAGAAAAGTTCTCATGAGCTGACTTTACTCCACGAAAAGGGACTAAACATGTTATATGTAGGAATAGAAACAGGGCAAGATATACTACTCAAAAAAATTACTAAAGGAGCCACTTCCAAGAGTATTATTGAAGCATGTACCAAGGCAAAAAAAAGCGGATTCATTATCTCCTGCATGATTATTTTGGGTATTGGTGGCAAAAAATATTCAATGCAGCATATAAAAGCAACAGCTAAAGTAGTGAGTGAGGTTTCGCCAAACTATCTTGCTGCCCTGACGCTAATTCTAGAAGATGGTGTATACAGTGAGTTTATGCAAAAATTTGGCGAACCCTTTGAATTTTTAGATGACTCATTGATACTTGACGAACTTGAAATTTTAGTTAGTAGTGTTACATCTTCTTCGACTATTGTCTTTAGGGCTAATCATGCATCAAATGTATATTCGATTGGTGGAAATTTGCCAGAAGATACGGATAAAATCATTAAAGTAATAAGAAACTTAAAACAGCATCCTGAACTTTTAAAACCTAGGATATTACGCAGATTCTAAGAATCCGAGTACAATAAATAAGAAGCATGGAATCTTTAATAAACTTAATTCCTGGTACATCTAAATTTTTTTTACCATTTGATTCTCCTATCAATGCCATTTATTAGATATTATGATTTAAAACGAAACGATGTCAACTGGTGGCAGGACGAATTTAACAATTGGACGACAAGTATTACCTGCTTTCACCGGCTGAAGTTGAAGCGTTATCTTTTAGGGATCAATAAAGTATAAAATAGTTATACCTGGTATTGCATACCAATAGAATTATGCAAAAGGTTCAATGGTATGTTATCATATGTTCAAATCCTGAATCTAAAGTAAACTTATGACGCATTAATTTTATATGAATAAATCAACATCAATTAATCCATATTTGAAACTTATCTTATTTTCATCTCTTGTATGCCTCCCATGTACTTCCTGAGCACATTAGGCACAATTACCGTGTGTTTATTTGTCTGATAATTTTCAATAATTGTAACCATGGTTCGTTCCGTAGCAACGAGGGTGCTATTCAGTGTATGTACAAACTGTGTTTCTTCATTGACTTTTTCTCTATGACGAATCCTTAATCTTCTTGATTGAAAATCAATACAATTAGAACATGACCCTATCTCTCTATACCTGTTTTGTCCTGGCATCCAAGCTTCTATATCGTAAGTTTTTGAAGCTACTTTGCCCGTATCAGCACTGCATAGTAGTACGACTCTAAATGGGATTTCTAAATTTTGGTAAAACCTTTCAGTGACATTTAACATTCTTTCGTGTTCATCAAAGGAATTTAGTGAATCCGTGATCACAAATTGTTCTACTTTTTCGAACTGATGAACTCTAAAAATTCCCTTCATGTCTTTACCATGTGCTCCCGCTTCCTTTCTGAAGCACGGGCTGATACTAGCGTATCTTAAGGGAAGTTTTCTCGAGTCTAAAATTTCATCCATGTGCATTGACGCCATTGCATGCTCTGACGTGCCAATCATATACAGATCTTCATTTTCAATTTTATAAATGACATCCTTAAAGTCATCCATTATGATAGCACCTTTAATGGCATCGTTCTTTAGCATAAATGGTGGTTGAAACAATTGATACCCATGTTCAACGAGAAAGTCCAGTGCATAGTTTATCAAAGCTTGGTTCAATTTAACAAGCTCGTTTTTTAAGAAATAAAATCGCGCGCCAGATATTTTTGCAGCCCTTTCTAAATCAATTAAACCAAGAGAATTGGCCAAATGGACGTGGTCGGTCTTTAAGGCAGTTTTGATGTAATCATCATGTGTCCTGATAACTATATTGTCCTCCTCACCATCTCCTGTTGGAACTGAGTCGTGTAAGGTATTAGGAAGCGAATAAATCAATTCAAAATATCTTTTTTCTACACTACTTCTCTCGTCCTCTAAACTGGTCATTAGCGCACCTACGTTTTTCATTTCATCGAGTTCTCTCTCTGCACTCTCTTGTTTCTTTAACTTATTAGCTATGTTTTGAGATAAAGTATTTTTTTTGTGTCTTAAATCCTGAGTTTCCATTATGAGCTCACGTCTTTTCTTGTCGAGATCCAATAGTTCCAAAAAAGGGTATTCAACTTTTCTTCTCTTTAGCATGTCTTTAATAAATTTTGGATTGTCCTTGAGTATCTTTGGATCAATCATTAGATTTCACTGTCTTTGATAATGTTATATGTTCTATTAGCTCATTCAACGTATTAAGGAACGTTCCCGTGCCATTTTCGCAATAAATATCAATTATCAAATATTTGTTATCAGATTTAATATCAATCTTTAATCCTTCTGGTATACATACATTATCTGGACTCAATATATTGGTTAAAGTTTCTGCTTCTTTTTTACTGTCAAATGGTATTCTCATACTGGACTTGATATTAAATCCTTCCTTCATTTCGAACTCTTCTTAATCGCTTTCAAAATAATAGACAATAATGAATCCTCTTGTGCTGGAGGAATTATAATTTGTGGGTAGACATTACTAATTGTCCCTGCAATTGGATAAATCGTATTTGCGGATTCCTTTGCGATCTGTTCTATATCTACAGAACGTTCGTACCGCGAACTGAGGTAATATTTGGAATAATTCTCGTCTATTGATATTCTCATGATTATTAGTTTATCTATAAATTGATAATATGATCCCAACAGACGAAATAGGTGACCATCATAATCTGGTTCAATGATCCCATTTGCGTTTATAAGTATGAAGGGGCCCTTATCGGAGATTCTCCATTTTTCTTTTAGAATTTTTGAGATAATTTTTTGCGAGCTTTCCTCAAGTTCTAGAACGTCCCTTTCAGCCTCTTCGAGGTATGCTTCCCGTTCCCCAAGGCAAATGCCCATGCCGATTGCAGATTTCATTCTGAGTGCACAGGAATTCAATAATTCTGAAAATCTGCGCGCATCATATAAATGACTTCCTTGTTCTTCAGTCGGAAGAAAGTACGTGTAACCTATGAGAAGTTTTTCCAAATTTTCAATGTTACTAGTATTTTGAGAACTATAGTAATTCTTAATGGATTCAATGATAAGGAATTTTTCTTCTTGGTTAATGTCAGCTATTGTCTTCCACCTTCCATCATCTTTTAAGTTAATGCTAGTACTCTTCAGGAGTTCAAGGCACTTGTCACTATTCGATGTAAGCCCATGCAAATATGGAACGAATGTATTTGCAATAGATTCATGGATAGGTAAGGATTCTTTAAAAGATAATAAAAGATCAATTTCTGACTGTAATAATGCATTTTTTTTTGAATCTTCTAGTATTTCATTATTAAGACCGATAAGAGATCTCTTGTCCCCTACATCTTGATATTCTCCCAAAGCAGAAACAATTGCAAGCGGAGATAGATCTGTAAATCCTTTATCCAAGCTTTTTGCCAAAAGATATGAAATGCCTCCTGAAGTAATTTCTTTGTCACCATCTATATCAAATTTCCAAGGATTTAGAATAGCACTATTATCGTCTGTTACCACTTCAGAGAAAGACAGTTTGCAATGATCCAGTACAATCCACGCGTCCGAAAAAAGCTTATTTAACCATTCTGATAAACCAGTTCCAAGTTCTGTGAAAAAATAAAATTCATGATTTTCATTCTTTAAGTTAGCAAGAGTCTCTTGACTGATACTATTCACAAAGCGAGCTGTTGCTTTTCCACCCAATTTCCAAATAGCTCTAACTAATAAGCCCGCAGAAATAATTCCATCGCATGACGAATTCGATACTATAAAAGTATCTTTTCTTTCAGTAATTAGATTTTTTACTTTCTCACTAGCTAAATTTAAATTTTCATAAAATTGCTTGTAACCCATTTAATTCATTATTCAAGTCGGGCGATTAGCGCAGCATATTTCCAGTTTTGTGAAATTTTGCCATTCTTCTTATAATATTTTGACAACCTATGTATTTTTGCCTCTATCAATTCAAGCGATCGAATATTCCTTTTGTCGGTGTTGTGCACCTTGAGGTGTTTTTGTAGTGCCAATGCCTTTTGAACAAGTTGGTTAAGGTCTTCGGGCATTTCTGAGGTAGAATTATTTTCCTGAAGCACCTTGTTTATTCCCTTTCCCAGTATTGGTTTTATTAGAGGAACTCCATATTCATCCCTCATCCTGACCCCAATTTCACTTGGGCTCAGGCCGTCCTTTGAAAGTTGAACAATTATTGTAGATAATTCTGAATTTTGATTAATCCAGGAAGGAGTAGTATACGAAATAGGTCTGGTTGAATGCGATTTTCCATGTGTATGGGCATGTATTCGAGCCAATTAAATAAAATCAAATAACGAGCATCTTAAATGTTACTTATTTACTAACCTAACTAGAAATTCCTAATTTTGATAATTATAATATGGCAAACTCCTACTTAAAACATTTGAGCACCAATAAAGTTAAATATTTGGATTCGAAATTAAAAATTTAGTATGAACTCACTTACAGTCGTTACAGTAGCAACCATACTAATTGCAATGGGACCTTTAGCGTTAACCGTGTATCAAACCGCAAGCGCTCAATATACCACGGGTCAAAGTTCTGGAGCACTTAGTGTTGAGGAACAACTCAAACTGGCAAAAGAGAAGGTATCCAATGCTCAACAAGCAGGCGCATACGGTTCTGGAACACCATTCTTCGGAAAAAATATTGGTGAAGCTGCAATTTATACTGCTGCATTGGTAGCAATATTTGGCGCAGTAGCTGCCGCATTCTTCGTGATGAGCAGAGGTAAAAAACCAGTAAACGCATAGAGCTCTACTACTATTTTTTTATTCTTATATCAATTAATTAATTTAGATAAATAAGGAGATAGTTACTTTCTACTATTAGATAATGGTCATATATCGTGGCTTTGAACCGGATAGGTTATTTTGATAATTTCGATTTTCGTATACACTCTAAATTTCGGATTATTTTGGACGTAGTTTAAACCGACTCACCAAAATGTATATATCATAGAATTAATGTGCTAATAGATAATGAGCGGAATTGAAGGACTTGTTGCAACGATTGGAAGTGCAGTACACAGTCTAATTGGTCAAATTGGTCCATCGTACGATCCTTTATTTTACGATGTAATGGTCTACATTTTTGGAACAATGATGTTTGCAGTGTTCCTACTGGCAGCAATAGCTTTCTGGTTAAGAAAAAAAGGTCTCGGTGGAGGCTCTGCAAAGGAAAAGTGGGTTCAAGAGCTGGATAAATATTTTGAATCAGGACAGATAGGTCTCATTCCTGACGAAAAACATCACTGGTAAATTAAAAAAAAGTCAATTACAAAATTCATATTTTTTGTTTTATTTTTTTAATCCATCTTACGGAATATTGTTTTGTGTCATATTAAATTACATCACTCATTAGTCTTAAAAAAGTGACTATTGTACTTCAATCGCAGATTCTGTGAACCCATATTTTACCAAATAAGATTTTACATCTTCTCTGTGGTCTCCTTGTAACATTATGAACCCATCTTTTGCAGTTCCACCACAAGCTAGCTTACTTTTTAATTCTTTGACAATGTGTTGTATATCACTCAATTTCGGATCAATTCCTTCAATCATAGTAGTCGTTTTGGAAAAACGTCTTGTTTCTAGCCTTATTACAATTCTGGTTTCTTCTTTATCAAGCTCACCACATGCGCAGAGGTCGTTTGGTAGTCCACATTTTTTGCAAATCACCGCCATATTATAATTAATTTCAATTGATGTATTCTCATTATTAAGCCTTGCCCGATGCACAATAATTGAAGTGTAATTATTTTGTCTAACGAATAATTGACATTGCACTAGTACAACTAGGTAACAAGACTTTAATTTACTTGATGACAAAGATCATACGAAGAAATTGTCAAAATCTGGTGATAAATACAAAGAGAATCTAAAACATGCTACCGAATCATTGCTTAATGGAGGTACACTACTAGCTGAATCCTGCAAAAAATGTAATGGTATCCAAATAAAAAAAAATGAAAATATCACATGTATTATTTGTGGGAACATCACCAGCGTACAAGACTCGAGACCAATAAAAGATGCTGACAAGAATATCCAGTCAGATTTTGGTATGAGTGAAAAAATAGGAAAAAGGCTACTTGAACTAATAATGAGTATTGGGTCTGATAAAAATTTAGATGAGGAGGAACAAAGATTGAGAGTCATTGACAATTATTTCAAAATATTAGAAAAGGTTAAATTTCTTAAATAAACAATAAGACTTTCTAATATTACGGGTGAATAAAGCGGAATGTATTTAAGACATGATTCAGGAATAACATTTACATTGGGCGAAGGAAAGAAAAAAAATGCACCATTGCCTGCATCTAGCGCAGGATTGTTAAGGTTTTTTGAAGATGAAACACGTGGTGTAAAGGTAAAACCAGAAGTTATACTAGGAATTACTGGTGCTCTAATAGGAATTTCAATTATTATCAGAATC
This sequence comes from Nitrososphaeraceae archaeon, assembly GCA_036557405.1. Taxonomy (GTDB): domain Archaea; phylum Thermoproteota; class Nitrososphaeria; order Nitrososphaerales; family Nitrososphaeraceae; genus TA-21. The sequence continues at coordinate 17,308 of DATBHO010000070.1, read as the reverse complement.
GTATTCCCAGTATAGAATAATATTACCCACATTAATTGATAAGTGAAGATAGTGTAACTGATATTCACAGAAGATGGTATTTTACACTTCTAAATCCATCTTCGTACAAAACCTCAGCAACTATATCAATAATTGCGTCATTAGGAATAATTGGACTTAATCATAGTTCTTATGCTCATTTAACAGAATTATTAATACATTTTACTTTAGGTATCGGCATTACAGTAGGAGGATTTTTTCTCGATCTATTTCTACTAAAGGGAACTCCTACGAATAAAATTACAAAAGTCATTCACGTTGCAGCTTTTTCAAGCTCTCTCTGGTTAGTCACTATTTTATTAGGACTGTTAACTAACATTATTTTCAGTAAAAATACAGATGTCATTAATTATGATTTAGTAGGAATGTTTACCGCAAGTGGACTTCGTTACGGTATTTTTGTTTCAGTTTTTGGATCAAGAATGTATAGATCTGTAATAATCTCATTCATTATACCTTCTATTTTTTTTACCAATCTATTACCATATGATTCACCACTTATTGCTCAAAACCATGTTAAAGAGATAATTTTGGGTTCTCTTATCTTTACGATTGGGATTGTATGGTCTGTATTAGCCGACAAGGCAGGGTTTCCCAATTTAAAAAGTACTTTCAGAATACTACAGGCATTTTTATCTGCATGGACAGAAAACAAGCAAGAAAAGATTGAAGAAATATTTGAATCAAAATCCAAAATAGGTCGAATAAAAACCCAGATTATTAAATTTGAAAGCGAAAACGAGAAACAGGTATATGTTGTATTGCCTGATATTCATCCTGGACCGTTTAACACTATAGGAGGAAGTAATCTCCCTCATAAACTTTTCAACTTCTATGAAAAAACTGCAATAGTTCTACACAGTATATCAGACCACTCACTAAATTTGCCTACAACGTCGGAGGTAAACAAGTATCTTGAATCACTTAATGATTCAGTAGTTCGAAATAGCGGCAATGAGTGTACTTTGCCATTACAAACCAAGTCTCATGAATTCACGTTGACTTGCCTCAATTTTAAAACAAGCGTAGTCATGATAATTTCAAAAGATAGTGGGATGGAAGACTTGCCATATTTAATTCGGGAAAAAATAGAAAAATATGTCAAAGAATTAGGGTTTTCTGATATCATGATAGTCGACGCACATAATGCACTAGGGAATAAAATATCGTCAGAAGAAGAGACAATTATTTGTGATCTTGCATTATCTTCTTTAAAAAAACTGAAGGATCGCCAGTATTATTCGTATATGATTGGATACGCCAACTCTTTATCATCAGAGCTCAAATTTATCGAAATAGGTGGGGCTGGTATTGGTGTTGTGAACTTTCAAATTAACAATAAGAATCATCTTATTGGTTGGTCCGATTCAAACAATCTCGTTATTGGATTAAGAGAAAGAATTCTCAGTGAATTAAATCAGCAAGGATTCAACATGTTAGAAATCTGTTCATCAGACACGCACTTTAGTTCAGGAAAAAGAACTCGTTTGGGATATTATGCATTGGGTAAGGTTACTAGTTATGATGATATTATCAGAACTTTTAAAGACATTTCTCAAAAGGCATTGACCAATACGACCTCATCGACTTTTTCATTTTTGGATTCATTTTCGCAATTAAAATTAATGGGAAAAGATCAATTCGATAATTATGCTACCGCATTAAACAAGTCTATGAATATAACAAAAGGTTCGCTTGCGATAACTGCGGCGTTGTACATCGTTACGTTGATTATTTTGTAATAATATGCCATTCAAACTTTTATAATCTACCTTCTTCTCAATCGTTCTCTCTTTCTGATAACACTTTGGTACAAATTTTTTCTATACTCTTCAACATTCGCTGATATACTCTTAGAATCTAACGCCAATATTTGGCATGCTAGAATAGCAGCGTTTAAGGAACCATTAATTGCTACACAAGCCACTGGAATTCCACCTGGCATCTGCACAATTGATAGAAGAGAATCCATTCCCTTTAGGTTATGACTCTCTATCGGGACACCTATTACTGGCAATGTGGTCAGCGATGCAATCATTCCTGGTAAGTGCGCTGATCCACCAGCGCCTGCTATTATTACCTTTAGCCCTTTTTTTTTTGCAGTTTTTGCATACTCAAACATGAGCTCTGGGGTTCTGTGAGCTGAAACAATTTCCATTTCACAGGGAACATGAATTCTTTCAAGAAATTCCGACGCATGAATCATAACCTTCAGATCCGAGTCACTCCCCATAATTATTCCAACAAGCGGTTTAGTTTTGTTATTTGCTTCCACGTTGTTTCACTACTCTTAACAAGTTCCTTACTGTCTTAGCTCTAGATAATGCTTCCTCTATTTTTTCCGCAGTTATCGTAAAATGGCCTAATTTGCGTTGAGGTTTTGTAAACTTTTTTCCATAGAAATGCAACTTAAGACCGGGGATACTGAAGGCTTTATCAATTCCTTTAAATGAATATGTTCCAATGTAATTAGGTATTCCTAAAATATTTTTCATGACTATAGGAGTCATCAATCTCGGTTTTATCAATGGTAGGTCAAGTATGGCACGGATGTGTTCTTCAAATTGAGAAATACTACATGCTTCTATTGAATAATGACCGGAGTTGTGCGGTCTGGGTGCTATTTCATTTATCAATAATTTATTGCCTTCGAGAAACATTTCGATACCAAATACTCCCACACCTCTCAGCGATTGGACAACCTTTTCTGCTATCAACTTGGCTCCTGATTCCACTGCATGATTGATGTTTGCAGGTGCTAGAGTGGTATCCAGGATATTGTTTACGTGAATGTTTTGTACCACCGGAAAGGATACAATCTGTCCATGCATGTTCCGAGCAACCATGACCGATATCTCTTTGGAAAAATGAATGAATTTTTCTATCATGCATCTTCTCCCTTTAAAATACTGAATACCTCTTTCTACATCACTAGGAGATTTAATTAGGAAATTCCCTCTTCCATCATAGGAATCTTCACAGGCTTTTAACACTAATGGATAACACAATTCTTTGCAAATTTTTTTTGCTTGTTCAGTTGACGTAACTTCCTCAAATTCTGGAACTGGAATTCTATTATCTCTTAGGAATTTCTTTTGTCTAATCTTATTTTGGATAGTATATAATACCTCAGAAGCTGGATGAACTATGTATCCTCTTGATTCTAAACCTTTTAGTACCGAAGAATTTGCAAGTTCAATTTCATAGGTCAACACATCAGATTTCTTTGCGAGCTCAATAATCGCTTTTTCATCCTTAAAATCACTAACAATCAATTGATCTGCGATGGTTGAAGCAGGACAATTAATCTCCGGATCTAAATAAGCAAGATTTAATGCCATTCTTCTAGCCTCCAATCCGATCATCTTGCCAAGTTGTCCTCCTCCTATGATCCCCAAAGTTATATCATAAGGAGAGAGTCGAGATTTGTCAAGGGTTTTTTTCATTGATAAAGTACAAATTTTATTAGAAATTAAGAGTATCGATATACGTTTATACTTTAAAAGTTTATAGCTGTATTAATTGATATGAGTCTTAAGGGAAAAGTTGCTATTGTAACGGGTGCTGGTGGAGGAGTAGGTAAATCTACAACTGAGCGCCTTGTTGATGAAGGGTGTAAGGTGACCCTGGTTGGTAGAGATCGGTCAAAGTTGACAAAGGTTATCTCTGAATACGAGAAAAATAACAATTTGCTCGCGGTAAGTGCAGACATTACTAAGGAAGCTGAAGTGCTAAATGTTATTGAGCAGACAATATCATTATTCGACACTGTGGATATTCTTGTAAATAATGCCGGCGTCCTGAATGATCCAATTTCATTTCACCTAATGAGTGAAGACCAGTGGGATGAACTAATTTCTACGAATTTGAAAGGTACCTTTCAAATGACTAAGGCTGTTTTGCCAATAATAATGGGGAAAAAAACTGGAAGTATTGTAAATATCTCTTCCTTGTTGGGAATACGTGCTATTCCAAATGTCCCTCTCTCCATTTATGGAGTTACTAAAGCCGGTATCATAATGTTCACAAAAAGTGTAGCAGTAGAATATGGACCATTTGGTATTAGATGCAATTGTATTGTACCATCAACAATTAGGAGTCCTATGATAGAACCTTATTTGCAAGATGAAAAGTCTAAAGAATTGTTAGAATCGTCATTTCCACTAAGGAGAATTGGAAATACCAATGACATTTCCGGAGCAGTAGTTTATCTATGTTCGGATGATGCAAATTGGATTACTGGAACAACCCTGACTGTTGACGGTGGCTTTTCTGCAAAATAAGAAAACGGAGTAATCATCCATGTACAAAATTAAAATTTGGCCAACTCAGATTTTTTTTGCTTGATTAGCGGAATTATTTTTTCGAGTATTACCTCGTGAAAATTATCTGTTCCGGCATCAAGAGATAGTATTATAACAAATGATAATTTTCTATTCTCGTCTGTTATAGGTATGGTAGCTCTGATAAGCTTTGAATAGTGAGAACTTGCGTATTGAATTTTGCCCAATAATACCTCCCACCTAAGCCTAGTAAATTGTCTAGTAGCTGCAGTAATGGCATATTGAGCTCTCTCTTCGGAGGAGAGTAAAGGCTTGATACCTTTACGATGACTAATATGTAATATGACGCCATCTTCATTTGTAATCCCTGCAGATCTGATTGATGAATCAAGTTTAATTATCTCTTGACATAACGTTTTGAATACTGTATTTTTCAATAAAAAGAAATTAGCGTCCGGTAATTTTAATGTCATGATTTCATTTAATCCTACAATGCTTATTACAGATGCAAAGTTCTTCAATGGCGACCTGGCTTTATTTGCAGTTTGAATTAGAAGTTAGGCTGTCACTATCATGAACCCATCATGCCGGGCATTTTGATAGGTGTTCTGTATCCTGTAGTTATGTTTATTCCGTTGTCTCCTACGATCCTGACAAGATTCAAGTTACTCCCCTCAGGTGGTGACAGTGATATTTTTTCACCAGGATTGATGGATTGTATTGTTTCCTTTTTATTACCATAGTCAACAATAAGGTGAGTGATTTGTTGTTTTCCTACGTTAGTCAAGATAATCCTGCTGTTAATGAATAGTGATTGATCCTCCCGCATGGCATCGACCTGCAAAGAATAGTCAGGACGCTGATAGTATTGAATAATTAGATAAGAAAGAAATGACAATGAAGCAACTCCTGTAATGCAAATAAAAATAATGTTTAGTCTCTTCAATTCAAATTATTTGAATATTAGTATATTTAAGTACTTTAGCATAGACTCCAGGTATGGGTGGATTAGAGCCCGCGTTTTAAATCCAATAAAATTAATTCTTGATGTCTCCCTTTATTTCTGCACGAGTTTTGAAAACTGGCTTTATTCCTAAAGGCTTATAACTTCCAGTGGAACAAGAGAAACACATTTCCTTTTCATCAATACCAATCGCCTGAGCCAAGGTAATAGAATCATTGTAGATTACTTTGTCTGCTCCGATACTCTTTGCAACTTCAGTTTCGATAGGACTACTGCCATGCTCTTGGTTCTGAAATGCCAAAAGCTCATCTTGTGATGGAAAATCAATCCCTGCATAGCACGGATATTTTATTGGTGGGAATGTAACCACAAGTGAAATTCTTGACGCACCGGCTGAGCGCAGAATTTTAATAATAGATTGTGAGCTTGTACCTCTGACTATACTGTCGTCGATTACCACTACGTTCTTCCCTCGAATAACTTCAGGTATTGGAATAATGCCCTTGTTAATCTCAATTCGTTCACCATGGTAAGGTTCAATAAAGCTTCTCATAGCACCTTTTTTTCTATATCTGTCTTTCAATAAACCCTCTTCAAAATGAATTCCTAATTCTTCAGCATATCCTAATGCGGCGGGTCTTGCTGAATCTGGGACGGGAATAACTACATCAGCATCACGTACTGGATATTTTTTTGCCAAGTAATGGCCCATTCTTTTTCTTGCTTCATATACATTAACTCCTTCAATGGTACTACTTGGATGTGCAAAGTATGTAAATTCAAAAGCACAATGTGAATGATACTCGCTAGTAGAAAACTGTTGCCTTTCTATCCCTTTTGGGCTAAGTTTTAATAATTCTCCAGGCTGGATATCTCCGAGAAGTTTACCACCTACAGTATCAATAGCACATGATTCAGAAGATATCATATATGTATTTGATTCTTCAATATGTCCTAAAACTAAAGGTCTGAATCCACGTGTATCCCGGACAGCATAAACAGACCCGTCATCGGTCAAAAGTGTGAAACAAAAAGAACCTATCATCTCCTCCTTTAATATGCGCAAGGCATGAATCATATTATCATTCTTTTCGAGGTGCATCATCAATCTTTGTGCTGCCAGAAGAGTATCAGTCATTGTTTGGGGGGAAAAAGTGCACCCGCCGACCATATTTGATAGTTCTTCGACATTAGCAATGGTTCCATTATGTGCTATGCAAAGGTCTTTTATTTTTAATGGTTGTGCGTTGTCTAGATTACTTTTGCCGATGGTGGAATATCTGACGTGGCCAATAGCTGCATGAGAACTGAATTTTCTAATAATGCTTCTAAAACTTCTTGTAGCAGAAACCAGGCCTAAACTTTTGTAGGGCGATTTTGAGGGAATGGCGAAGCCCCAAGACTCTTGACCCCGGTGTTGGAGTGCTCTCAGAGAATCAATTACATAAGGTATCACATTATGGCCATCTAGTGAATAAAAACCAACAACGCCACAATTCTCATGAACCATCAATGATAACTTCTTGATGGATTTAATTAAAATTTACCCCGGACAATTAGTGTTTGAGTTCAATCCATTAATTGATTCATTGCATTGTAACTACGATTTAGATCATTGAGAGACAAATTTAGTATCGCTTCGCCAGAATAGTGTAATTTCAAAATTCTAGTCCTATCAACTTTGCCTATTTCGGAAAATATGCATTTTTTACTTCTCAAAATCTTTTTTACACTGTTTGTATGCTTGCTTCCTATTATGAATCTAGAATGACTCTCAGAAAAGAGTAAGAAGTCATGACTCGAACAACTATTTGGAATTTTTTGCAAATCAATATCTATTCCCACGTTTCCGGAAATGGCAAGTTCAGCCAATGCGGTTCCAATTCCGCCATTTGAACAGTCGTGCACGAAATCAACCAGTCCATTTTGGATCAGTTCTAATATTGCCAAGTTATTTTTTCTATCAGCCTCTAAATCTACCTTCGGCACATTTCCGTATTCGGTATGTTCAATTAAGCCAAAATATTCAGATCCTGCCATTTCTTCACCTGTTTGACCCAAAATAAATACCGAATCTCCAAAGGTAGGAACATTATTGGTAATATGAGATCGATCTTTAATCAGGCCAATGGTACCAATTACTGGTGATGGTTTAATCGGAGAGTTCATTGTTTCATTATAAAAGCTGACCTTTCCACCTACGACCGGGATTTTCATATACTTACAGAAATCTATAATGGCTTTGATTGATTTCGTGAAAGTCCAATAAATTTGGGAATTTTCCGGACTGCCAAACTGCAAATGATCTATGATTCCTATAGGTTCGGCGCCAGTACACACAACATTTCTGCACGCTTCTGATAAACAACCTAATGTTCCATAATAAGGATCAAGATAACAATGCTTGGAATTTCCATCCAATTTAATAGAGATAAATTTATTGTCGTTTATTCTGATAACTGATGCGTTTGCGCCAGGTTTTATTACAGTTCTCAATCCAACTTCATGGTCATATTGCTGGTAGACCCAACTTTTATTACAGATATTTGAACTGGCTAGTAAACGTAGCAACACATTGTTGTAATCGATTGCCTTATGAACAGTCATCCTCTGTTTTAGTACTTTCAGGTAATCCGGTTTCAGTGATTTTCTATTGCAGAGCGGAGCATTTACCATCAAGCTACTCGGGATATTAGCTATTGACTTGCTTTGGAATTGGATTTTGAGATTATCCCGACCATGAACTTTACCAATTATTGAATACGTTATACCGTATTTGTTAAATATCTCATGGAATTTAGCTAATTTCTTCTTATTTATAATGTAGACCATTCTTTCTTGCGACTCTGAAATCATTATTTCATTTGGCGATAAATCAGCTACTTTTGTATGAATTTTAGATAACTCAATTTCAAAGCCTTTCTCAACTAGATGGGACAATTCAGAGAGACAACACGACAGTCCACCACCCCCTAAATCCTTTATTGCATTAATACATTTGCTATTGGACGCCTCAATTGTAGCTTCCATCAATAATTTTTCCAAAAAAGGATCAGGGATTTGAACTGCCGACCTATCTTCATCATCTAGCAGTTTTGAAGCAAATGATGCGCCTCTAATTCCATCTTTACCTGTTCCATTACCAGCAAGTATTATTAAATCGCCCTCATCTGCATGATTAGAAATAATATGATCTCTTTTACCAAGACCTATTGCTGCCACGTCAACCAAGCAATAATCCCTAAATGATTCATCAAACTCAATATCCCCTCCTACAGTGGGGACCCCAATGCAATTTCCATAATCTGCTATTCCCTTTACAACATTTTTAAATAACCATTTTGACTTTGACTTATTATCATCATCATCACCATTTAGTGAGGAGAATCGCAAAGCATCAAGTAAGGCAATTGGCCTCGTACCCATTGAAATAATATCCCTTATCACTCCACCTACACCGGTGGCAGCTCCTCCATATGGCTCAACTGCAGACGGATGATTATGACTTTCTATATGAACTGTGATGACATCATTATCTCCTATATCTAAGACTCCAGCATCATAACCAGGCCCTACAACAACTCTTTTACCACGCGATGGTAATGATCTGACATATTTTTTGGATGATTTATATGAGCAATGCTCCGACCATTCAGCATCTATCATATCAATTTCTAACAAATTAGGTTTTCTTCCTAATTTTTTTAGCAAATAACTTTCTTCTTGTCTAGTTAACATTCTAAATCATTCAAAATTAGTACCTTGCGTAAGAGGATAAAAAATTTTTTAGTGATAGAAATATCAGGCCTGCATTAGTATTTGCTTGATAGGGTGATAGAATTTGCTCCGATGCACGTTCAGGATGCGGCATGAGTCCCATGACATTTCCTTCTTCATTACAAATTGCTGCAATCATATCGATGGAACCATTTGGATTTTGATCTTTGTATTTGCAAACAATCTGATTATTTTTGTATAGTTCATGAAGTTTATCATCGCTTATGATATATCTGCCCTCTCCATGCGCAATTGGTATTCTGATCTGATCATTTAATTTAAATAAATTTGTAAAGGGGGTGTCAACATTCAACACTTCCATTTTTAACCACTTGCAAGAAAATTTCAATTTATCATTTTTTATCAAGGCACCAGGTAGTAAACCGGCTTCAACTAAAATTTGAAATCCATTACAGATTCCAAGAATTGGTAAACCTTTTTCTGCCTTTTTCTTTATCGCTTCGACTATTGGACTCTGTGCTGCTATAATACCTGCACGTAGTCTATCTGCGTAAGAAAATCCTCCGGGTAATATTAGTGCATCATATTCGTCTATTGATTTTTGGGTATGCCATACGTATTGAGTACTTAATCCTATTACATCGTTTAAGATATGATTTACATCTTTATCGCAGTTACTTCCTGGAAAAACAACTATTCCTACGCTCAATATTCATTTTAACTGTTTAAGCATAGTAATTTTAATTTATATGTGAAGTCATCCAATTTAGTCTGATCTTCAAAGATACGAGCATTGAAATCGTTATTTGAGGACTTAGGTTTTTATTTTGATGATTGTTATGATTGAATATTGAACGAGAGTGTACAGGATATAATGACAAAGAACGTCGTATCAATAGATGAAGGGATAACAGCGAACGAAGCAGCTAAAATTATGACTGAAAAGCGCATAAGTAGTCTCATCATCGAGAAAGAAAGTGTACCTGTCGGCATTATAACCGAAAAAGATTTTGTCAAAAAGATATGTGCTAAAGATTTAATTTCATCAACAGTTAAGGTCGGCACAATAATGTCAAAAATTCAAACATACGCCAGTCCTGACACACCAGTAGAAGTAGCTGTGCAAAGAATGGTCAACCATAAGATTCGTAGATTGCCTATACTGTCAGATGGAAATGTAGTTGGCATAGTCACTGTTACTGATTTGGCAAGGCAATTGAGGACGATATTGTTAGTCGACGGAATTTTGTCAGAGGAAACTTGAGCATTAAGCAAAAAAAGTGAGCGTAGGCAAAATATAAATTACAAAGTTCATTTCTCCAGGATATGAAAAAATTTCTCGCATTTTGCTTGGTAGTTATGACCTTGTTAACTATTATCCAAGTTAATTTTCTATATGCACAGCCATCGGTAAAAGACACTAATCTTAAAGTCAAAGCTTTGGTGAATGGTTTTACATTTCCGACGAGTATGTTATTCTTGGATAAAAATAATATTATAGTCTTAGAAAAAGAAGGAACCGTCAGACTCGTAACCAATGGGATACTTCAACCGCAGCCATTATTGTCATTAAACGTCGACACGAAGAATGAACGCGGATTGTTAGGAATAGAACGGATTGGTGATAATATATTTTTGTATGCAACAGTAAAGGACGGTCAAGTGATAAATAGAATATTCAAATACACTTTGGCAGCTGGCCCAAAGTTGATTAATCAAGAGGTATTTAAGAATCTTCCAGGAACCCTCGCTACCAATCACCAGGGAGGGAAACTGGCTGTAAGCCGCGACGGGTATCTTTATTCAGTAACTGGTGAGCTGCAACGAAATGGAAAAGATCAAAATATAAAAAACGGTCCAGACCCAGACTTTAGTGGCGCAATTTTGAAGACAAATCCAAAAGATGGTTCGCCAGCTCCTAATAACCCTTTCAAAACTAACAATTCTAACGATCCTCTGAATTGGTATCAAGCTTATGGAATAAGAAATAGCTTTGGATTGGGTGTAGACCCTGTTACAGGAAACTTATGGGATACAGAAAATGGCGAGGATTCACACGACGAAATCAATATGGTTTCACCTGGATTTAATAGCGGCTGGAAATTAGTTACAGGGCCAATTTCAGGTAGCGGAATAAGCCAGAATGATTTGGTAAACTTCCCAAATTCAAAATATAAGGATCCTGTGCTCAGTTTTGTGGACTCATTTGGTATTACGGATATTGAATTTTTGAATTCAAGTAAATTAGGTCCAGATTATACAAATAATGCATTTGTTGGTGATTATCGGCATGGAAACCTTTACAGATTTCAATTAAATGAAGATAGAACGGGCTTCAAGTTTGATAATCCAGGTCTTGAAGATCATGTAGTCGATAATAGTGCGGAACTAAATTCGATAATATTTGGTAAAGGCTTTGCCGGAGTAACTGATATAAAAACAGGACCTGATGGATATCTTTATGTACTATCTTTTAATGATGGAACGATCTACAAAATAAGTTAATACTAAACATCAACAAGTGTTATCAATTCCATTCCTATCACCTTCTATCTTTTTATTAATATCTGATGTATTAATTTTCAATTTGAAATATTTTTATTTTTTGCCCGGCGACAATAGCATTTAATATCTTTCTACCGCTTTCAGACCTTTTATCTAATTTGATTCGTGATTTTTTCCCCACCTGATTTGCACAAATGAATTCATCATCAATGTACAAATTTACCTTATTACCAATGGTTTCTTCGTCCACCGATATGACAATACCATTTCCCGATTCGTTTATTTCAAAGTATATCTCCTTGCCCAGAGTAGGAGTTTTCATTTCAACATCTATTCTTACACCGAGCATTTCTTCAAGCTCGCTTATGGTAGTTCCACCTTTACCAATTATTCTAGGAATTGTATCCTTTTGGACCTTGATTCTGACTTTATTGTCTGATAATATGGATATCTCTGGATTGGGATCAAAACGGCGTATTACATCCTTTATTTTAGATTCTGCAAGTTTATAGATATTGTTTTGATTGGTATCATTATTCCTGTCAACAGGTACAATGACATTTTCTTCTCCAAATGTATAAATTTCATATTCTGTTACTCCGGTAGAAAAATCTTTCACCTCCACCACTGGCCTAGCAAGATCTGCCTCTGTCATCTTATACGGCACTTTGACAGTAAGAGAGATTTCATAAACCTTTTTGACCATTCCAGCATCCATGAATATTATTGTATCTAGAATTTGTGGTATCATGCCTAATTCAATTCTGCCAATAAATCTCTGCACTGCGTCCAACGGTTTACTTGCATGTATTACACCTATCATTCCCACTCCAGCTAACTTCATGTCAGAAAATACCTGAAAATCTCTATATCGTCTAATCTCATCAAATATCGTATAATCAGGACGTACAAGTAGCAAAATGTCAACAGCATTCTCAAAACTTCCCTCAAGAGGCCCATATTGAGTTACCTCCTTTGGTACCTGCAAATCTCTCGGCGATTCAAATGTCTTTACGATCTTATTTTGAGTAACATAAAATTCAGCAAGACTGCTTGCAAGAGTACTCTTGCCGGATCCTGGCGGCCCTGCAATAATTATTCCCTCTACGTCTGATGTCAATCGAGTCAACAACTTTTCACTCAGTCCATAGTCTTCTAATGTTAACTTTGCAATTGGTTTGACGACTGTAATTTCTTGTCCGCCTGAAAAGGGTTCTTTAGTAAGAGCTATTCTATATTTACCTAACTGGATGACAGTTGCTCCATCCTTGTTTATCTCGATGGATCCTTTTCTTGATCGTGATTGCTCTAAAATTTCCTTTGTAATAACATAAACTTCTTCGCCTGTAAGGATCTTTTCCTCCAAACGTACCAGTTTTAAATTGCCAGGTACGCCTTTTTTTGCAAATGGATAAGTACCCTCCTTTATATGAACACTCATTGTATCATTATCAAAATATTTTTCAAATTGTAATTTTGAATTCTCATTAAACGAACTTATATGGATTGACCTAATTCCATGTGCTTCTGACACCAAGTGTTGAACGTAGTCGCATGTTATCAATGTAGCATCATTTTCCAAAGCTATGTCTTTTATTATGGCATCTATTCTCCCATGCTTGGCCAACCTGATTTCTTCAATTGTAGGTCTGGTTCCAGCGAATTCAAGATTTATCTTTCTAGCTTTGCATACATCCCTTATCCTCTTTATTTCAAGCAATCCCTTTATTCCTTGTGACTTGTTAGTCGATGCCTGGGCTTGAAGTTCATCGAGAACGGCTACGGGTATTATTATTTGGCTGTTTTGTTCGATTTTATCTCGCATGATATCCGGAACTTTGCCATCAATTATTACACTAGTATCTAAGACGAATTTGTCAGCCATTTAAATTAGTGTATGGATTATGGATTAATGTGTTTTTTTATAAAATCGGAAAATAATGGCAAATTGTAAAACTAGTTACCATTATTATTAAGATTCGTCAACATAAAATATAGTTTGATTGTTTCCACTATTTGGATTTGAAATAATACTCGAAATCATTTTAGTAATTTTTGCTTCATCTGGAGCCCCGCCATCTATGTTGCCTGACAGCAATAGATATTGTCTTATATTTGATTTTATAACATCTCGCAATTCCTGATTTACAGTAGCATTGAATGGTCTCAGGGCACCACGAAATATTTCTGATCTTGCCCTAACAACTCCGGATATTTTCTGTCCTACTGGAGAGTCGGGTCCGACAATAATTATTGATCCCCGCGAACCAGTAAATAATGACGGTTCATTTAGTGATCCTTCTGGGGACATGTTGAGTACAGATTCCCTGGTAATCAATGCGGGTATAAACAAGTACTTCTCAACTAGGTTATCCCATTGCTTTCTATTAAGGGACTTTAATGCTACGTCGTAATCATATTCACCAGTCAGCAATACTACTCCGTCTATTGCAGAGAATTTTTCACGGATTACTCTGAATATTCTTTTCACGGCAACTTCACTAGATAGATTTACGGAATGAGAATGAAACTCCTTATGGTAACTCAAATCTTTAGTATCATTCGTCAGTATCACTAATTGTTTTGATTTATTTACAAGGAAATTTGCAATTGATTTTGCACGTGTGTGATCTTTTTCCGAAGGTGAATTTATTATCATTACCACGACTTTATTCAAAAGATCAATTTTGTTTTGTTGAAGATAAGTTCCAATTATCGGTCTTGTGGGATAAAATACTCTGTCGTTTGGAACAATCTTCCCATTTAACAATTTGCTCATTTTTTCAGATGATAAGTTTAGAACCATATCTGCGACTTGTTCCTGAGAAAGAAATTCCTTGTCAACTATCATTTTTTTTGTATTCAGTTGTATTTTTTCAGCAATTTCCTGTGTTTTTGATAAAAGCTCTCTTAGGGTAGAAGCAAGTTTTGACTTATCATCTTCATTTTTCGCCCTCTCGCTAAACAACTCTTGTATAACAGAGTCCATTTCGGTATCAATAGCCGCCTGGTCCTCCCCTAAGACATTCAAAAGTCGTTGCAATATTTTTTCTATTTCAATAGATGATAATCCAGGAAAGCCTCCAATACGTAAAAATTCCGCAGCTGCTTTAGGGTATACAGTCTTATAGATACGATCTGAATGAACCGGACCCGGATTAGTTGCGATTGATTCGATTCCGTCAGGTACCAATTCCCATGCGAATGCTTCGGCCAATCTATTTTTGGCCCCTTGTGCACTGGTGTAAGGTGTTCTGAATCTATATGGCCGCTGTTCATACCTATTTTCTTCTGTGAAGAAAGTGGATATGGTTATTATTTTAGAACCATTTTTCATGTTTCCAATGCATTTGATGGTAGTCCAAAATGTACCTGTTAGATGAATCATTATACATTCCTTGAATTCAGAAAAATTAGAGTTCGTGAAAAGCTTTACAGGACCTGAAACTCCAGCATTGTTAACAAGAATGTCCACAATTCCTATTTCTTTTGATATAATACTGAACATATCCGTAATTGCTGCTTCATCAGAAACATCAACACCAGGAAATATTCTGATTTTTGCTAAGCTATCTGAGCTTGCGACTATCTTTTCCAATTCAGATTTGGTTTCTTCTAAAGGTTCTTTCCTTCTTCCCAGTAAAATAATGGTAGCTCCATTTTCAGCAAATTTTTTCGCAATAGCTTGGCCTATTCCAGTGCCACTACCCGTGACTACTACAACTTTATTAGCAAATTTAAAATCCCTATCCAACTATTCTTCCATCCCACGTTGGCATAAGTTGATGGCATTTTAATACACTATTAAATATAGCTAAGATGAACACATTTTTGTCGCAAACATTAAAAAAAATGAAATGAGAAATAATACATATTCATACAATTTATTTAAGAGTACAAAATTACAAACTCTATGAATGATGAAGGACCGGCAAAAGAAAATTCGTTTAACATCCATGAGGATGAGGAGGAATCTGAAACTACCAATATTTCAAGCCTGAATGAAATTTTTGCCTCACAAATGCAAAAGAGTGGGGTAGCTGCTGAGTCAATCCAGGTAGGTTCATTGAAGTTGGAGCGTGAAGAATATTATAATAATGACATAGGGTCCAACCCCCGGTTTATTACCAATCGTGGATGTATCAAGATTAAAGACAAAGAAATTAGCATGATCCAAATAATTCAACTAAACTAGCTTTGATCCACATTTAAAATTAAGTTCTCAGTATAAAATCAAAGTAAAATTTTCTGAAATATGCATAAAGTTTCTTCATGCTCTCCACCAATCGAAACTAAGAAAGTAAACTTTTCGAGGTTTCAAAGATGCAATTGCCAAAATAAATTGCTTCTTTACAGTAGTGGCCAACCTCCCAGCCAAAACTATACCTGTAGCTGTGATATCTTGTTGTTTGTCTACGACCTGTACCAGATATGGTGCATGGTCAATTCCTGGACCGTGTTCATATATAGCGAAGTCACACCCAAATTTGATACCCGGCGACACAATATATCCCAAATCTCGTAACTTTTTGAATGCCAGATACTTGATATCAAAATCCACATATTGTTTTCTGCAAATTTTTTTCATGTCCTTTAAAATTATTCTTTCTCCATTGACATCATTTATGGATAATAATTTGGAGTCAATCAGATAACACCCTTCGATTAAATCAAGAACAAGGGGTGTTTTAAAATCAACTCCCTTAGGTTTGTTGATCCCAAGAGGTTTCCCATAATAGCCATGAGAAAAAATTGATCTTGATGCCTCTACTTCCCATATGATTATTCTGCCCTCTACTAGAGTCCCGGAAAATGAACCCATCACATACTCAGCGCAAGTATTGTTAGAGAATCAGAAGCGGCCTGACATTTATCTGCCATCCCTTCGATTCCCTCTACTGCGTCTTTGACCAGCAGCAGATCTTTCGTATTTGGAATTTCATTCAGTGCTTTAATCACAACTTTTCTGTAAGAATTGTCGACTTTTCTCTCAATACTTTGTACCTCTTGAGCAAGTTCAATAGTGCTTGAAGGGTTTATACTTAGGGCGCGAGCCATTTCATTTAATTTAAAAATAGCCTCTACTACCATATTAATTAGTTCGCTGATATCCTCATCAAATTTGCCCTTTCTTAGCGTATTTATTTTAATATTTGAGAGTCTGAATGCAATTCCGGTGATATATCCGGCTATATCATCTATAATGTAAGCAGTTCTTAGGACAGCCTCTCTGTAAACCATGAGACTCCCAGTATCAGAAATCTCTCGAGTCATCTTTCTTCTAAGGTTTTCTACTTCTTCACCAGCATTTTTCATTCTAACGAGAGATAATTCGGTTTCCTTGTCAGTCCCCTTTATTATTGAATCTGTAAGTGACGATAGATCTCTTGCCGCATTTAGAATATGAGTAATTTCATCGTGTAAAACGGCCAACGCTTTCCTTTTAGCCTGTACTTCCAATTCTCCGTTATACATACGTAGATTAAAAACGGCCAGACGTTTTTAATTCTTTTCAAATTTTTTGTACGTTAATAAATTAGAGCTTTGAAAATATGACTCGCCAAATTTCAGTGATCCGATACAGTAAGAAGTGGATTTTGGGCCACTAACTTGTCCTGTTTGCCCACGTCACTACGGTGAATGTACTAACTGCAGATCCAATCATTCCTGCTATCAGTGCACCTATGACAGCCTGGTTGACAAATTTTGGCATCGAGGTTGCAAACCATTCTGCAATTCCAGGCAATAAAAGATACCCTACAAAGCCAATGCTAAATCC
>DATBHO010000069.1:0-17518 GCA_036557405.1 Nitrososphaeraceae archaeon | reverse complement strand
GGTACCTCGATGTCGGCTCTTCCCATCCTGGTTCTGCAGCAGGAGCCAAGGGTGGGGCTGCTCGCCCATTAAAGGGGAACGTGAGCTGGGTTTAGACCGTCGTGAGACAGGTCGGTCTCTGCCTGACAGGGGTGTGGTTGTTTGAGGGGAAGTTGCCCATAGTACGAGAGGAACAGGGCAGCGCAGCCTCTGGTATATCAGTTGTCCGACAGGGCAGGCTGAGCAGCTAAGCTGTTTAGGATAACTCCTGAAAGCATCTAAGGAGGAAACCTTTCCCGAGAAAAGACAGCCTTCTGTAAAGAGGAGGGCAGCCAAAGAAGATGGCGTTGATAGAATGGAGGTGTACGCATCGAGCTTTTGCGAGATGTTCAGCCTGCCATTACTAATAGCCCAACGCACCTGATCTACATCTAACTAGATGATGGATTCAAAATCATTCAATACGATAGAGTTCTGTATTTTGTTCAAAACATCATATTGTTCTTTTGTATGACACCTTTTTTTTACTCTATCTGACATTTCTGATAATTCATAATCGTAATAAATAGGTCTTGTAAAGGATCGTTAGTGATATCCAACAGTCTAAATAATTTATATAAAAAAAAAACTCATAACTCAAGGAAATTTTATGGTCAATCTGTAAAGATCTTCCCTGGAGGCATTAGTCATAATATTCGTTTTTTTAGACCCTATCCATTTTTTGTGAATAAGGCAAGAGATAAACATCTTTTTGATGTAGATGCAAATAAGTATGTGGACTACTGGATGGGACATTGGGCATTAATTCTAGGTCATTCACCAAATGTAGTTGTTAAGAGGCTTGAAAAACAAATCCGTCAGGGTACGCTATATGGTACTTCGAATGATATTAGCGTGAAGCTAGGCGAAATCATAAAAAAATCGATCCCTATTAGCGAACTTTTGAGATTCTGTACTACCGGCTCTGAAGCTACAATGTATGCAATTAGAATCGCTAGGGCTGTAACTAAAAAAAGGATTATTTGTAAAACTATTGGTGGCTGGCATGGATTTAATACAGATTTGATGCAATCGGTGAATTATCCATTCGAAATTGATGAAGGAAAAGGTATGACTGGCACCGAGGGTGATTTCGTTGAATCAATTCCATTTAATGATTTAGACAGGTCTATCAAATTGCTAGACAGCGTAAAAGATGATTTGGCCTGCATAATTATAGAACCAGTATTGGGTGGCGGAGGATGTATTCCGGCGGATATCAATTACTTGAAGGGTTTGGAGGAATATTCCAAAAGAAATGATTTATTGTTTATTTTAGATGAAATTGTTACGGGATTTAGATTGAATTTTGGAAGTGTTTCTTCCTTATATCGTTTGAATCCAGATATCATAACGCTAGGGAAGATTGTTGGAGGTGGTCTTCCAATAGGAGTTGTATGTGGTAAAAAGGAGATAATGAAAGTAGCCAATCCAGTAGAGAATAGGTATAAGGAACAGCTATGTTATGTTGGTGGCGGAACCTTTTCTTCAAATCCTCTTACAATGACTGCCGGATACGCTACCTTGGATTATATTAGCAAAAACCGACAAACAGTTTATAATAAGATCAATAAATTAGGAGACATAGCAAGGAACGGTTTAAGAAAATTATTTTCAGATTATCAATTGAAAACAAAAGTAACCGGCGCTGGTTCCCTTTTTCTAACACATTTTCTCTCAGATAAAGTAAATGATATAATGAACGCGAATGATGTAGCTCTGTCTGATAATGAAACCCTTGCTAAATATCATTTTTCATTAATGACAAAATATGGAATATTTTTCCTGCCTCATAAGATGGGTGCTATCTCAACGGTGCATGGTGTAATAGATATACAGAATCTTATTAATGCCACGGAAAAAATAATTGAATCCGATACCTTAAGGCTATCAAGGAAGCATTGAATTCTAAATTCGCTTTGAAAGAACATCTTCAAATAACTAGAACACAAAGTGCGATGTAGCTTCAATCATCAATTCTGAGATAAAATAATTGATATACTACAATAATTTCCATTATATTTGATAACATTGGACAAGTTTAATAATTCAACCTTTTCAAACGATAACACTAATTTTGATTTTCAAAATTTCAAAACGTCTGATAAAAAGAAAGTATGGGTAGAAGCTTTTGGATGTTCGGCTAATATTGCAGACGCAGAAATAATCAAAGGAATGCTTTACAAGAACGGTTATGATTTGTCTTATAGTAGAAAAGATTCAGACCTCACCATCATAGTTACGTGCGCCGTAAAAGATGCTACTGAGCACAGGATGATTTCAAAAATAAAACAATATTCAAAAAGGCCACTTATTGTTGCCGGATGTCTTCCAAAAACAAGTGAAAAACTAATCGAATCCTTCTCTCCTAATTCATCTCTTCTAGGTCCACAGTCGTTGGATAGAACATTGGATGTAGTTGATGCTTCTCTAAACGGCAAGAAAATTGTGGCATTAGAAGACTCTATGCCCACGAAACTAAATCTTCCTAGAATGAGGCTAAATTCAGTAGTCAGTATTATCGAAATTTCGAGTGGATGTCTCAGCGAATGTAGCTTTTGTCAAACAAAATTAGCAAAAGGATCTCTAAAGAGCTATAGAATTGGTGAAATAGTAAGACAAATGGAAGATGATGTAGCGGCAAATTGTAAGGAAGTTTGGTTAACCTCTACGGACAATGGTTGTTATGGATTGGATTTGAATACTGATCTAGTTGAGCTACTAGAAAAGTGTGCAAATATTGGCGGAGAATATCAAATCCGCGTTGGCATGATGAATCCAATGTACGTCCCAAAGTTTCTAGATAGATTGATTAAACTTTATCGGAATAATGACAAGATATTCAAGTTTCTTCATATTCCCGTCCAGAGTGGGAGTGAAAGAATTCTCCGTAAAATGAAAAGGGGGCATTCTGGTAAAATTTTTCTTGATCTGGTAAAAGAACTAAG
The DNA here is from genome assembly GCA_036557405.1 of Nitrososphaeraceae archaeon. Classification (GTDB taxonomy): domain Archaea; phylum Thermoproteota; class Nitrososphaeria; order Nitrososphaerales; family Nitrososphaeraceae; genus TA-21. Next base: position 14,552 of record DATBHO010000069.1, on the reverse strand, counting down.
GAAAGCGATACCAGAGATAACAATCGCTACAGATATTATTACTGGGTTCCCCTCAGAATCCGAAACAGATTTTGAAGAGACACTTGAGCTCTTAGAAGAAAGCCAACCCGACGTTGTTAATTCCTCAAGATATAGTGCTCGCCCTGGAACGGTTGCTTCAAAATATACTAGACTTAGTACGAATATTGTAAAAGAAAGAAGTATCAGATTGCACCAGACAATTAAGAAAATATCATTGAGAAGAAATCTAATTTGGCACGGATGGAAGGGCAAGATCTTGATCGATGAACTATTGGACAACAATAGGGTACAAGGTAGAAATTATGTCTACAAACCAGTAATAGTCGATTTATCAAAAGCAAAAAGATTGGATCCGAAATGTATATTGGGACAGTATCTAGCAGTAAAAGTGGTAGAAACTTCAAATTTTTCATTGCTAGGAGAATTAGTTTTCTAATTCCTATAATTTTATCAACATTTTTGTACCAAATAAGATACTTGATTTAATCTACTAAATTTTTATTCTAATAATCAGTGTTCAGAATAGGAGTTGATTTGATTGTCAGAGGATGGTATTGAATTACGAAAACCTGTATTGTTAATCGGAATAGGTAAAATTGGCAAAGATATCGTATCGAACTTAAAAAATGCCGAACATGATTTTTTGTTCATGAGTATCCACAAAGAGGAACTTGAAGATTCAAACTCACTTCATATTGATTGTAAATCTTGGATAAACCCCTCGATTTACAAAATCAGATCCTTTCTAGAATTTCATAAAGAAGAGATATCCGTGAAGTTATCAAAATATCAAACTATCATTTTAGTAACTAGTCTGGGTGAAAAAACAGGCATTGCCATTGCACCTATGATTTCACATATTGCAAAGGACATACTCAAAAAAAGAATTATCTCGTTTGTGACAATGCCATTTGGTCATGAAAAGGATAGATTATTTCAAGCTAGCATATCATTAAAAAGAATATCATTAAATTCTGATATTAACTTTGTTGTTGACAATGATGCTTATTTGGAAATAAATCCTCATCTGACAGTTGAGATCTGCTCTAAAATAACCAATGAAATTATCCTCAACACAATCAAACTAATTCCTGACATCGCGTTAACTTTGGGAACAAGCATAGTTTCTGGAACCTTGAAAGAGAACAGTATTGAAGTCGGAGTTAAAGATCTGATTGCACAACTTTATTCATCACTGGGAACATCCATTATAACAAAATCTATTCTATATGTAAATGGTGCAAGAAATGAACCTATTGGAAGATTAAATCAGATGTTAAGTAATTATCAAAATTCGATGGAAGGAGATGCAAATGAAATTTCATTTGTAGTTACTGATTCTTCTAGAAATAACATGCATCTCATAGCGTCAATTAAAGGGAGAACAAAATTTGATTCCTACGACCCGCTCAGTCTGATACCTGATGAAAACATTTTAGATTGGGATATACCAGAATCGCATCCGAACATAGATCTACCGTTACCCTTAATCGATTAGTTAGAAATTAATTTGGACAAAATTAATTTCATTCAATACAATTCATAAGTTAGCTCCAAATTTTAATTCACTAGATTAAGAATTTTCTATACTTCCTATTTACTCTTTTTGCGAATCTTTTCTATCTGTTGTCATAACCGACTCCTCAGCAACCGACTCCTCAGTTTCTGGCTGTGACGCTTTTTCTTCGATAAATGAACTGACTATAACCGTATCGTCATCTTCTTTTATCATCCTTAACCTTATCTTTCTTGGTGGGTTGGTTTTTCCTCTAGACCAGATATGTCTATTCAAATCTTGATCTAGCTTGACTTTATTAGTTTGCATGTGCCGTTGTGTAAACTCCTTTATGATGTTTATTACTCTATCAGTTCTTCTGTATTTTGGAGTATCCCATGCCTTTGATAAATTCACAGTGTAAATTCTCGTTGTATTTTCTTCTGACATTTTATCTCATTCACTATCAATCTATCCCACGTTCACATCCGACCTTCTCCAAGATCTCCGCTTTGGATTTGTTCTAACGTGACGATGGGTTCTAATTATTACCCAGGCTGGCACAGGTCTATTTTGTTTGACTCTCTTAATCAGTCTCTTTTTTCTCGATGTATTCTTTCGTGCAGCCATTTTTTTACACTGGTTTTTTGCCTAATTTTAAGTGTTGGTTTATTTTTTGACCGTAGGTTTTAACCAAATAGCATTAAACTATATTACAACTACGATCGTTCGATGCTATTGAGGGTTGATAAGAAAATCTCAAACGTCCAATCAATCAATAGATTAAAGATTAATTGCCAATCATCGGATAATAATGTAAATGGAGACAGAGTTTGTCTGTTCTATCTGTTACAAATTCTTATGCACTATCTACGATAAACGAAGAATTAAGTATCTACATGTAATCCCGGACCATGTGTTGCCCAAAGAGGGATGCAAGAGCATGTATCATAAGAAACTAACTGATTCGTTTAAGAGCTGAAATACATATAATTATTCAAATTAGATACCCTTTATCAATTATTTCCAGATTTTTCAGTAGACAGTACGGAAATCCAACTATTTTTTTCCCTTTACTGATTGACTATAATTTTTCCTTCCATAATCCCAGGATGAATTGAACAGTAGTACCTATGAGCACCTATTTTATCTGAAGCAATTATCGTAGTAACTTCTTGTCCACTTGAAATAAATCCAGTATTAATATTCATGTCATCAACTATAAAATCATGTTTTCTGAAATCTTGATTTGCAATAGTAATTCTTTGTGGCTTATTTATTTTAACAGCGATATCTGGATTAGTAACATTAAATTTGTTATCTTTCATTAACAATAATATGCCCCCTTTATCGGACAATTGGTTATTGTTATTAGAGATGAGATTTCCAATTCCCCATAACGAACCAACTATGATAAAGGAAATCGCAATAATAGCTATAATGTTATTGTTCAAGCCAATTTTCTAATTTAGAATTTGGTGTTGACAAATATTAAAATTGTTCAATATAATTTTTGGAGATTAAATATTTTGAAAAGATATAAAATAATTTGAAGTTTAAAACGTAACTGATACAGGTAGATTATTCTGTACTAGCTTCTGTATTAGCCTCAGCACTTACTGGTGCGGTTTCAGTCTCACTCTGAACACTCTCAGAATCACTAACAATCTCGGCAGTTGCAAATCTGTTTCCTACCTGGATTATCTTTATTTTTGTATTTTGGCCGACCTTTCCATTCTTTACAAATATTACAAATCGTTGTATTCTTGCGATTCCGTCTCCTTTTCTACTCAACTCTGTGATCTGCACATCGTATTCCTTTCCAACTTCCACTGGTTTTGGTCCAAACATGTCGTTTGTCTTAAATCCGTTGTAACTCATAGTTAATCTTGTCAAATATTTATTCCACATATAAACTGTCAAAATTTATCCAAATCAAGTTCCTATTCTGAAATTTTCATTACATAAGCCTCTCAAACATTCAATGGCCGATAGCGATGCCAGATAACTAGTTTTAGGATTTGTAGGGCTCGGAACATTCTGAACAATAACATGGATTTCTCCAAAGCTCCCCTTACATAGTATTTCATGCTTATTTACTGATACCATTGGGTCAGCTATGATCTTTACCCTAGTATTCTCTAATCCAATTCCAGCCAATGCAATTGAAACTGCTACATTCACATTTGCAGGAAATAATTCAATTGCTGCAATAGCATTGCCCTCAAATAGGACTGTTTCTTTCGAAATATCCTCTAATTTTATTTTTGAATTTTTGAAATATGGGGCTCCTGCAAATGATTTGGGATGCTTCGTTGTTGTAATGGTTAGGCTATTCAGATATTTTCTTACGCTTCTAATTGAGTCTAATCCCGCTATGGCACCAGTAGGTATCCATATTTTGGCATTATTGAAGTTCGATAAATCTTGTAGTTCCGATAGGAACTTTTTATCCGAAAAACCACCTACACTCAAAACCAAAAGATCCTTTTTTGACTCAATGACTCTTTTACTAAATTCCCTAACAGCCTCCTTTGAAGCACATTCTATTATAATATCTAAACTGGAATAAACCGGAGACTCGTAGAATTTATTAAAATCCGAGAATAAATGCAGTTCAGCGTTATCTTGACCAGCTGAGCTAATGACTTGAGGCTCTTTGTCAAATAATGCCACGATTTTGGCATTTGGAATTTCTTGCCTTTTTGTTGCTGCTATAATCTCTTTACCTATACTACCATAGCCTATGACCCCAACTTTTTTTACCATATTGGAAGAGTATTCACTTTTTCGCAATATTTGGATTTACATAATTCCCAGTTCATAGTATAAAACTTTAGAAATAGGATAAAGGGCGTTAGATATTCAATTCAACGTCTTCTACCCATACGTTCTGGTTTTCTTTGCCCAGGTTGACGCCTCTTTTCAAATCTCTTTACAAAGTTTATCTTGTTTCTTAACTTTGAAATTGGATTTGCTCTCTTTTTTCCTTCAATCTTTGGAGTTTGACCTCTTACTTTTCCCGCCTTTGTTAACGATCCATGAGTTGGCATTTGACTTATGGTTGATTACAATATAATATATCTATTACTGTACAATTTTTCCCCTATTTTCTCAAAATTAAATCAAAGTGGCAAGTATTGCCCTTACTATAAGTGAAACGGGCAATGTTATCCTAAATTATACTACTTTAAATTCATACTTAGATAAAAAAAAACACATCAGATGACATTAGTCCAATCGCTGCATTTCGATCAAATAAACACACTAAAGAAAGAGCGTAACGCTATCATATTGGCTCACAATTACCAAGTTCAGGAAGTCCAAGAGATAGCTGATTTTATTGGAGACTCATTGGCTTTATCTCGAGAAGCAGCCAAAACAGATGCCGATATTATAGTTTTTTGTGGTGTGCATTTTATGGCAGAAACTGCCTCTATACTGTGCCCTGAAAAGAAGGTGCTTATTCCAGATTTAGAAGCAGGGTGTTCACTTGCATCAACTATTAATTCATATGAACTAAAGAAATGGAAAGAAGAACATCCTAAAGCTGTGGTTGTAAGTTATGTTAATACCAGTGCAGAAGTAAAAGCCCTTTCTGATTATTGTTGCACTTCATCCAATGCAGTTAAGGTCGTAAACAGTATACCGGGCGGTACCGAAATCTTATTCTTACCCGACATGTTTCTAGGTTCTTATGTTGGACAAGTCACTGGCAGGAAAAATATGTATGTGTGGCCAGGAGAATGTCATGTTCATGCGGGTATTACCGCAGCTGATATTAATAATATAATTCAAAAATACAATAATGCAGAATTCATGATTCATCCAGAATGTGGTTGTACCTCATCAACCCTTTACAGTCTGGCATCTGGTGATATATCAAAGAAAGCTCATATACTGTCTACGGAAGGAATGATGCAACATGCCAAGAAATCGGATAGTAGTCAATTTGTTGTTGCAACAGAGACAGGTATAATGTATAGAATGAAGAAAGAAAATCCAGACAAAGTGTTCATACCAGTCAAGGAAAACGCTGTCTGTAAATATATGAAAAAGATTACAATAGAAAAAGTAGTTGATTCTCTAGTACTTAATCAATATGAAGTCAAGGTTCCTAAGCATATTGCAGACAGAGCAAGAACTGCTATTGAGCGTATGTTACTGATATCCTAATCAATAATTAGTTAATAAATAAATAAATCAATTGATCTCCATAGAAAAATCAATTGATTTACTCGAATGAGTTAATGAACCTATTGATATCATATCTGGTAAAGCAGATGCGTAATCCTTGATATTTGAAAGATTCACACCTCCCGATATCTCTACTTGAATTTTGCCTCGCAAACCAGATTTCCTCAAATATGAAATAGTTTTATGAGCTTCTTGGGGCGAAAAGTTATCCAGCATTATAATATCCGCACCACTTTTAATAGCCTCTATTGACGCTCTTGTATCGCAAACTTCACATTCTATCATGATATTATTACTCGATTTCGCTTTAGCAGCTGATATAGAATGTCTAATCGAATTGGTTACCGCCAGATGATTGTCCTTTATGAGTATCATTTCACTTAAAGAATTTCTGTGTGCATATCCACCGCCCAATTCTATTGATTTCTTGTCAAAGAACCTTAAACCCGGTGCAGTCTTTCTAGTGCCCGTGATCTTTATATCATTTGATACAGTTCTTACAATATCCACAAATTTCCTAGTATCGGTAGCAATTCCACTCATACGCATTATTAAATTTAAAGCGGTTCTTTCGGCTTTTAGAATCGATTTCGTATTTCCCCTTATCATCATTACCTTGTGTCCCTTTTTTACACTATCACCGTCTTTAACTAGTGCTTTTGATTCACAATTGCAAATATCAAATATTGTATGAGCTTCTTCCAGCCCTGCAACCACTGCAACTTCAGATTTACAAGTAATAAACGATGTAGATTTCGAATCTTCATCGACCAAGTACTCACTGGTAAGGTCGCCCTGTCCGATATCTTCTCTGAGAAACCTAATTAGAGATTCTCTTAAGTTAAAGTATTGATTTAGATCTCTTGATTTTTGATCTGAAGTCAAGTTACTTTTAGTGCATATTTATGTGGAGTTGATATTTGAAGTGTGGATGCAACTAGTGAATTCTTTGAATCAAATATTACTATTGTACCCGACCAATCAGACGAAAGTTCGGTAGACTTACAGACGGGACATACCTTCCCAATAGAAATGGCTTTACATTTTTTACACGCAAGTTCCTTAGCCATTTAAGCTGGCACTGTCCCCTTTTTTTCTTTTTGACTACTTGTCACAGGGGCCTTAGCCTTCTTTATCTCATCTTCAATCCACTCAAGAGCTCCCAAAAAGGGCTGTCTACAGGTAATTCCGATCTTACCCATGGCCGAGCCTTTTCCTAAGCTAATTGCGGTTACCCTAGCTCTGAGCCTCGAACCAATCTTAAGGGATCTGGCTGATTGATTTGCAACTATTACCCCTTGCTTGACATCGCTTTTCAAATAGTCATCGGTAATTTGAGAGAGGTGTAACAATGCATCGGTCGGACCTATTCTCACAAATGCACCAAAATCCGTAATTTCAACAATTTCCCCTTCCACGATTTCTTGCAATTTGGGATAAAATGTTAAAGCCTTGAATGATACCTTGTGGAAAGTGGCACCGTCGCCGGAAACCAATTTTCCTACTTTATTTGTTTTTGCCTCAATAATCATGACAACATACCCCAATTCAGGATTAATCATACTTTCATACTTCTCCTTGAGAATTTCCATTGTTGTCTCATTGAGCGATTTTTTCATCATATTGGGTGGTATTCTAACAACGTCATCCATGTGTATTATCGCAAACATTACTTATTGTCTAATTGGTTTGAATTATCAATTTATGAACCTTTTCATTATTCTTGATATTTAGTACCAAGGCGGATCCATTGTATGATTTAAATATTCTTGGGAAGAGTACGATATTATGGTCTCAATAGAGCAAATCATGTCAAAATTACAAACAATAGAAGATCCCGAATTGCATAAAGATATAGTGTCAATGGGCATGATTAAAGACCTTACGATCAACGACGCCAAAGTTGGATTCACATTAGAGCTTACTACTCCTGCATGTCCTTTTAATAGCGAAATTGAAGAATCCGTTCGCAACTCTATGACCGACTTGGGAATTAAAGATCTTGATCTCAAAGTAACTGCCAGAGTTATGGAAGGACGTTCAATATCAATGGATGAATTGCTTCCTGGTGTAAAGAACATACTTGCAATTGCAAGTGGTAAAGGAGGTGTGGGAAAAACCACAGTTTCTGTCAACCTAGCTCTAGCACTGTCAAAGGCCGGTGCAAAAGTTGGATTATTAGATGCTGATGTTTACGGACCAAGTATTCCTCTCATGTTAGGACTCAAAAATGCACCTGAAGTAATTAATAATAAAATAGAACCTGTCTTGGCTCAAGGTATAAAAGTGATCTCAATGGGATTCTTTTATGAACAATCACAGCAGGCAGGAATCTATAGAGGTCCAATAGTAGCTGGAATTGTAAAACAATTTCTAACGGATGTAAACTGGAGTGAACTCGATTATTTGATTATTGATTTACCACCAGGTACTGGAGATGCGCCTTTAACTTTAGCGCAGACAATACCTATAACAGGAATAATTATTGTTACTACTCCTCAAGATGTTGCTATGAACGTGGCAGTAAAAGCGGTAGGCATGTTTAACAAATTGAACGTACCCATCATAGGAGTCATAGAAAATATGAGCTATTTAGAATGTCAACATTGTAATAATAAAATTAACATTTTTGGTACTGGAGGCGGTCAGAAAGTCAGTGAACAGTTTAATGTTCCTTTCATTGGGGAAATTCCTCTTAATCAGCAGATAATGACTGCAAGTGACAGCGGTAACCCCGTAACTATTTCAGAACCAAGTAATAACCCAGCAATCATATTTGACAAAATTGCCCGTACTGTTGCTGGAAGGATCAGCATAATTGCCTCTGAATTGCAGGAACAAGAAAAATCTGCAAATGAGCAGCCAACAGAAAAAGAATCTCAAAGTGTCAATACCGCCTAATGTTCTTAAAGAACTTAAAAAACCGTTAGGGAAACTAATTTTAGATAGAGATATCACAGAAAGAAAATTAAGAGAAACTGTTATCAATAATCAAAAGTTAATAACGGTAGGGGACCGTTCTACAGAGAGAATTATTTCATTTAATATTTTTCCTAACCTGGCCATAATTGACGGAGTTGAGAGGAGGCAAGTTAAAAATTCAACCTTACCTACTAAAGTGATTGATCCGAAATCTAAAGAATTTACAAGAATTTCTTGTATTAATCCTTCTGGGTCTATTACAAAGGAAGCAGTTGACAAAATAATATTTGCTCTCTCGGTTGAGAAGAATTTTATTTTGCAGGTTGTCGGTGAAGAGGATTTATTGACACTTCCTGTTTGCTACTTTGCACCTAGTAATACAATAGTATGTTATGGTCAGCCACTAGAAGGATTAGTTCTTATCAAGGTTGATAATTCTATAAAGCGAAAGGCTAAAGAATTAATGAAATTAATAAATAATAAATTGTTAACGGGGTATGATGACGTGGTGGCTGTTTGAAATAGAAGTGATCGAAAAACCATAATTTTCTGACCCCGACAGGATTATTTCATCAGAGAATTTCAAAACCATAAAGATGAACCTCTAAGACATGAATAAATTTCATCCATGGCAGGAGCACTCGCACTTTGATATTTTTACATCGAAGGAGCAGTCATGATCCGACCCGCATGAATCTCCCATAGGCCATTCACCAGGGCATTCAGTGTGACGATTCCTTTTACAAAAGAAGGTAAGTGTCATTTGAATTTAACACGAATACCGTTGTTTGAATATTTGAATATTTATATTTCTCGTAACCATGAAATCAACATAAAGTATATTATTTGAATAAATTTTATAAAGTATTGCATGGCCCACAATGTCGCTATTATTTGTATTACTAAAAATGGAATCAATATATCAAAAAGAATACAAGAAAAAATCCCATCAGCATCAATTTACGCACAGTCAAAACATAAAGATTCTACTGACGGGATAATCTGGTTTGAAAAAAGTACAAAAAATATGATTGAAGAGGCTTTCAAAGAGTATGATAGTATTATATGCATTTTTTCATTGGGAGCAGTCATCCGTTTAATATCAAATCTCTTGGTGGATAAGAAGACAGACCCAGCAGTTGTCGTGATAGATGACAAAGCAAATTTTGTCATAAGCGCACTCTCTGGTCACCTGGGGGGTGCTAACGCTTTATCCAAATCTATTGCAGATATTTTGAATTCAACAGCAGTAATCACCACAGCAGCAGATGTTAATGAAACAATAGCAGTAGATCTTTTAGGGAACAACTTTGAATGGCGAATTGAGAATTTTGACAACGTTACTACAGTTAGTGCACATATGGTAAATGAACAAAAAATAGGAGTTTACCAAGATGCTGGTGAAACAAAATGGTGGGATAAAGAATTACCAAAAAACGTAACAATAATAGAAAATATTGATGAATTGAAAAGAGATAATTTTAAAGCTGGGTTGATTATCTCTGATAGAATCATAAGAGACCCACTTTTGATTAGAAAGAGTGTAATTTATAGACCAAAGAGTCTTGTTGTAGGGTTGGGTTTTCACTGGGATACTACTGAAAAAGATATAGAAGATGGAATTAGAAAAGTATTGAAAGAAAATGGTTTGTCTTTTCTTAGCATTAGAAACATCGCAACCATAAATAAGGGAAAATCTCCTCCCTCACTGGGTTCCTTCTCTGATAAATATGGAATTCCTCTAGAGTGTATTGATAAAGAGAAACTAGACAAGGTGACGGTCCCAAACCCCTCAGATATCGTAAAAAAATACGAAGGAACCTCAAGCGTTTCAGAAGCTTCATCTATACTTAGTTCGCGTGGTGAGCTTGTGGTCAAGAAGCAAAAATTCCCACCCAATTTAACAGTTGCAATATGTCGTGTAAATTACATTAGGGAAGGTAATTAGGGTGAAAAGGGCTCTGTTACTGATTGATAGAGGCAGTAGGGAACCAGATGCCAAAGAAGAACTTTCGCAATTGTGCACTCTGATAAAGGAAGAAAGTAAATACGCCTACGTGGATCATTGCTTCCTTGAGGTTATACCGCCTTATATTGAGGAGGGAATTAATACGTGTATCTCCAACAATGTAGATTCGATTACTGTCATGCCCTATTTCCTGTATCCTGGAATGAAGCTAAAAGACTCTGTAAAAAAGACAGCGAAAATTTGTTATGATAAAAAAATAAAAGTGGTCATTGCCAAACCTTTGAGTTACCATACGACACTTAATACGCTTATAAGAGATAGAATTAATTACGCCAGAGAAAAAAATAAGATAATTCAACAAGACGGCAATTGCGACATTCTTGTAATAGGCCATGGAAGCAGTGATAGGAATGCCAGGACTGCATTTGTATATACTGTTAATAACTTAAAACCATATTTTAGGAGTGTTACTTTTTGTTTTCTGGAACTGGATGAACCACATATAGCGAATGGAATAGAAAAAATAATTTCCAACGATCCTAATGCATTGATTATAGTTCCTTACTTTCTACACAGAGGAACCCATATAAAAAATGATATTGTACAAGATATTAATTCTGCTTTGGTAAAATATAATCTGAAAAATATTCCGGTTTATATTACTGAGCATCTTGGTGTTGACCCAAAACTAGCAAAAATGGTACTTGAAAGAGCAAAGGAGGCAGAAGAAAAAGTTGGCTGAAAGTAACGACACACAAAAAAGGGCAATTAGGGCAAAATCTAGGGATATGTCAGAAGCTTCTTTGGGAATAGAAGAAAGGAGTATGGAAATAATTGAATCAGAGATAGGCACTCATGGTTATAACACAGCACAATGGAGTATTGTAAGACGTGTTATTCATGCTACTGCGGACTTTGATTTTGCAAAACCCTACAGTAATGGAATTATCTTCTCAGCCAATGCAATAGAGAACGCTTTTGAGGCATTGAAAAAGAGGCGCTACATTGTTGTTGACGTTGATATGGTACTATCAGGAATAAACAAGAAATCTGTTGCAAAAATTGGAACCAGTGTGATTTGCAACATATCTAAAAAAGAGAATAAAACTAGATCCAAAGTGGCAATGAGATACTCATCAAAAGAAGTTGACGGTGGAATTGTTGTGATAGGAAACGCTCCAACTGCATTATACGAGTTAGTTAATATGATAAAAGAAGGTGTAGCAAGGCCTTTACTTGTTATTGGTATACCTGTAGGATTCGTTTCAGCTGAAGAATCGAAATTTGAGCTATCAAAGACTAACATCGAATTTATCACAAATATTGGAAGAAAAGGTGGAAGCCCTGCAGCCTCGTCAATAATTAATGCCTTAATGCTCATGTATATCAATAACTTGGATTAATAAGGAGGGGTTGACGATGAGTATGAATACGAAGACTTCACATACTGCTGAACACGCCTTCATAGGAGCGTTACAAAAAATAGTAAAGAAAACTTTGAAAGTGAGAAAAGTAGAACATAAAGATTCGGACAATGTCGCATTTCTGAAATCGTCGGAGGTAGAACTAGATTTTGATAAGATAGTATTGGCTGAGAAGGAAGTTAACCGACTAATAATAGAAGGACGAAAGATATTCCATCACTCATTCTCCTCACTGGATGAAGCCAAGAAGGAATTGCCTGACCTGAGAGCCAATGAACCGCGCTTGACGAATGTCGATAAAATTACTGTAGTTGAAATAGAAAACCATGATCTTGCTGCATGCTCAATGGAACATGTCTCTAATTTGTCTGAATGTAAATTTTTTTTGGTAACTAACATGTCTATGAATGGTCAAGATTACGAGATTAGGTTTTTGGTTGGAAAAAGTGCAATGGATGAAGCAGCTAAACTAACGGAAAAAATTAATACTATATGTAATGACGTGGGATCAAATTATAATACTGTAGAAGCGACTATTAAGAAACTCTACAGAGAAAGAGAACAGTATTACAATGAGCTAAAAAAATTAACAAACAAGGTACTAGCTGATATTCCTATTCAGCACTTTGATAAGCAGAATATAACTGTAATATCTGCAATCCTCGACAATATGGATTGGAGAATCATCCAAACTTTCGTGGGAAATAGGATAATGGAACCTCGGACTGTTATTATTCTAGCCAATACTAATGACAATGATTTGGCAAACCTTGTATTTGCAAGGAGCGAAGATGTTAATTTAGATTGTGTCGAGATTTTTGATAATCTTAGAAGCCATCAGGAAATAGGGAAGGGTGGTGGCAAACCAAATTTCATTAATGCAAAAATAACGAAAACAATGTCAGACAAAGTTCTAAAAGGTCTAATCAGTAAATCATTAACATCCCTATCCTCATAATTTAGTTTCATATTTCATAATTGCAAGATAGAATCCAGTTGGCGAATTGCTGGCGAAACAGACCATACAAATGACAAACTATGACAAGCGTAGTTCATTTACACCTAAACGTAAAGATGTTAAATTATTCTTACTAGGTTTGAGATTGTTACAAATTGAACAATTAATTTTCTAAATATTTAAGCAACGAATTCTGTCCAGATATATCCTTAAGGTCGGATACTACAACGCCCATCCTCCTAATATTTTGAATAGATATTGAATTATTTTTAATCATCTCTTTTATGATAGATAATGAGTTCTTTTGTAATTCATCAAAGGAAGCTGTGTATAGCTTCAGACTTCTTGAAATTGATACATGCTGCAGATTTTCTAAAATCAATATTATAGTAAGGACCTTGAAAGCCTGTTTCTTATTGTTTAGATTTTCATAAACAGATGTACAAAGATTTGCAGTCGTCATGTTAATCTGTTCTACGTCAGCAGTATCCTTTTTTAGGGTAACTATTTTACCGATTTGTTTTGATGTTTCACGAACTTTTATTTGCGAATAGTCAATCGCATTTGATGCATTTACCAGAAAAGCTGCAGTCTTGTAACCTAAGACGTCTCTCAACTCAAATATACTATTCTTTGAAATATCCGAAATCGACTTAATTCCCAAGGACTGCAATTTCCTCAAAGTTTTTGGACCCACTCCTGGTATATCTTCGATCTTACAATTTGAGATAAAGTACTTAGCATCTTCGCGAGTAACAACTGTAATTCCATTGGGCTTGTTGACAGCTGATGCTATTTTTGATATTAGTTTATTTGGTCCTACCCCAATGGAACAAGTTAATTTACTTTGGTCTTTGATATTTTTTTGTAATGAGCTGGCAAAAATCTTTGCATCATCAAAATCCGAATTGGTGATCCTTGTAAAATCTACGTAACACTCATCAACACTGACTTGTTCAAATAATTCGCCATAATTCTGAATTATCTTCATGACATCTCTGGATATGTCATGGTAGTATAGCATATCTGTAGGAAGAAATATTGCTTCTACGTCTTTTAATTTTGACTTTGCTAGTTTAATTGGCATTGCCGCCCTAACGCCGTATTTTCGTGCTTCATAATTGCAAGTACTGACCACACCAGAATCCTCTTCTCGTCCTGAATAAACGCAAACAACACATGGTATATTTCTTAATTCTGGCTTCCTTAGTTCTTCACATTGTGCATAGAAATAATCTAGATCAATATGAAATATTACTTTAACCCCTAGCTCATTCAAAGAGATATTCTCATTCAATACTACAATTAATAATTCTTGGAATAAAAATTATTCCAGCTTGTGATATACTTAATGTGAAAGGAGAAATTTGATATTCAGTGGTGCTACTAATGCTTTATCGATATTATATTACTATCTTATAGTCAATGAATTTATTTTCCTGTTGTTGATTTCAGTAATTTTTTCGACATTACGTAAATATAAAAGATTACCAATAAGTCTTGGTTTCAGTTTTGATAAGGTCAATAAACGAGAATAAGAAATACGTTCTGCTCTCAACAATTTTA
>DATBHO010000068.1:0-22287 GCA_036557405.1 Nitrososphaeraceae archaeon | reverse complement strand
CGGATATTAAAGCAAGTTGTGCAGACATAACAAAAGCCAAAAAAATATTAAAATTTATCCCAAAGAGTAAACTAAATATTGATTTAAAAGACATAGTAACATCAACAATCTCTACCCCCGTCAAGTAACCTGTATTATTTGCTGTTTTTACACTTAAGAGTTTTAGTAATAATTTATCTATCGTCTATTTGTTGGTTGATGAGATACCATGGATTATTAAGGGAACTGTAAATCTCAGCAAGATAATGTGGTTGAACATTTCTTACGATGTAAAAAATGTCACAATTTTTCTTTTTTATAGAAAAGTTCAACGCAAAGTAATTGAGTTGGGATCTGGCCAAGACACTGATTCAATCTACTAGAGAGTAATTACGATTATTATTAGTCAATGACTCAATAACTTGCAAAAATATCAAAAAAAACCTTATCTCCAGAATACAGAGATTACTCCAAGACCCATGATGCAGAGGCCACTATAAGCAACTGGTGGTACATTGACAAATACTCCTCCAATTGCCATGCCTATTCCACAACAGATTGTAATTAATTCACCCACTCTTCGCTGATGCTTCATCGTCCAAAAAAATTATAAATAGGTATTATAAAAGCCTATTTAAATTTGCGATGAAAATTGATCCTCAAGTGCTATGTTTCTTAAGTGCTACGACTTGAAAAAATTCCCACAACTAATCTAAAATACTGTATTTGCACACATTTTTAAGTGCTAAGTTGATCATAATTCTATTGGAGTTTCCATGCAATTTATTTTGACTTGGAAAAATTATCAACCATTGCGAATCAAAAATGGCTTGATTTGCTTTTGAGTTAATAGAATTCATTTTTTTGCAACTTCACTGTTATTGTGAAATGACAAGTTAATCCCACCATCGTACAATAGTTATATAATCAGGCAGTAAGCATTTAAGGTACCGAAATAGAGTCTTTTTGTTGGCTAGAATCTTATACCAAAATCCCCATGACAAAACTGACAGTGACAACCTTTACATAAGTATCCCCAGAGATTGGAGCGGAGCAGCTGATGATGAAGTTACTGTAATTGTAGATGATGTTTGTGTTGTAATTCCACATACAATTGCCGGAGCAACTGGAGAATTGATCGTGTTAAGATTACTAGAGGCAATGATTGAAGGAGATGTGATAGATGCAGGAGACGTTCAGAAGGCTGTAGAACACATTTTATAACGGATGAATAAAGTTATATATGTATACTATTCGGCAGAAACAACTAAAACTGTGCTTTTTACGGCGACTTAATTACCAGATCTCCATAACAGATTGATTCTAGATTTTTACATAAATAAATTATGGAATGTCATTTTTTGGGGCTGCATTAAGATTCTGTGCGAAGATTTCAACATTACGATGAAAGGATGATAGGGTATTGATTTCGGAACTAGTCTGTAGGATGTTCTACCATCTCTTTGATTTGCAGAACTTTTCCATAACTTGGATCAATTTGAAGTTCCTTACCAATCAATGCTAAAGCCAGCTGATGTTGACCCGAAGCATATAGAGAGTCTGCTTTACCTCCTATAGCATACAAATCGCTTGGGTCTATTGCAAGTACTCTATTATACATCAGAATTGCTTCTTGATATTGACCCAGGTCTTTCAGTGCACGTCCCTCGCTCAGAAGTGCCATTTGGTTTGTTGGATCAATTTTCAGAGCTTTATCAAGCCATATTATCGCCTGTTGAGCCTTATCTTCGTTTACAAGATCAGTACCCTTTTGGACCAGTGCGGGAACGTTGTTTTGATTTACCGTCAGTGCTTTATCATACCACGTAATATCCTTTGGATACATAATTTCAACTTGTGAAGCATAAACTACTGTCAGAAAACTAGGAAGTGATGTCAAGGTACTTACGATTGTGGTTAAAGATAGCACAAGAATCGGCGCAAGAAATATACTAATTCCATTCCTTACGCGATTATTTTCAAGTTTGTTATTCAAATTTGTTCTCTCCGTTACCACCAAATATACCATTATTTTTCAATGAGAATATTCCCATAAATGGCATTTAACTTCTGAAATATTCTGATGCAATCATCACTATCAAAAACGTAATTTTCTCCTTGAATTTCAATAGGTATCATATTACTGATAGTGATTTCTTTCCTACACAAATCACAAAATCTACCACTCTTCATGACAGTCAAGTATGCACGATATTATATGAAAGGTGGCGTTACAAAGTACTATAAAGTGTTATAGTGTGTTATATAGTAATATTAAATCTCTTCTGTATTTAAGGCCCAAATTCTACCTTAGCTCAAAACACGACGTTTTTATTAACTTGTTTTCTCCAAATGGTTTAGATTTTAAAAAAAAGAGTCCATTTTTAGAGCGTCTTTATCCTTTCACGAAATAGTATTCAGGATTTAAAATAAACCAGATATCGAAGAATAAATCTGACAAATTACTCAATTATTGAAACCTCACTCAAGTGAGATATACCGTTTTGCGTTCTGTTCCGTTCTAAGATACTCTCTTTTGAATTTGAAATAATTCCAGCAGTATAAATTTGTCGATTTACAAAATCCCGTCTGAATGCATTTAGATCGTTCTGAAAGAGAATCTTATAGAAAATAGTATCTACACCATTTTTATACTTTGTCGTACAGCACGGATCAACGCAACCAGAAGCAACTGATGGGAATAGTTGGATTGATTGTACACTCAACAAGTAACGATCAAGAGCCCATCGGTTGTTTATTTCTAATTGTGCATCTTTGTTAATTTTCAATCATCTTTTCTTCTTATTTTAATCTAGCTACGATATGCAAATTACCTGGACGCTAGATAGCAATTTGGAGATGGTGATAATTTTTAAGATTCCTCTCAATGAACTATACTAGTCTGGACAAAGTGCTGAACCTAAGCATTTATTCGGTAAGCTTGCAATACTACCGATATTCTCGTTCGGATCTAATGTTGTGGCTCTCTCTGTATCTTGATGGATTGGATTTGTATTTATCAGGTTTTCATGGTTTGTCGAATTAATGATATTGGGCAATTTTGCATCAGGAACCAACTTGTTCTGCATAACTATTAAGCTAAGAATAATGACCATCAGAGCTACGAGGATAGAAACGATTAGAATATTTCTACCCATTTTATTTCAACTCTTATTTCACATCACAGAAGGATCGTGCCAATTTAAATTCTTCAGAACCCGTGTAAAATCCCTGTTTTTCCTAAGCAATAATCTTATCCCTACGAGCGGAGTACTGTTTCATCACGCCTTCTGTGTATGATATGCCACCGTACATCATCAATAAAACTACCAAAATTATTCCGTTGATAATAATAATATCGAAGAGGATTTTGGTTTTTCACCTTGTGTGCTTGTAACCTAATGGGCCTCAATAGCGAAATATTAAGAAAAATACTCATTTTAAAATCTCCCATTCAAATATTTTCCTAGCCATGAGTCACATATGGTGATAGCAGAACTTTAAGCCTAGTAAGAGGTGTTTCCTACTACTATCAATTCTTTGATATTTTTTGTATTCGAATGTTATTCCTGCGTTTTGCTGACTAGACTCATTCTGAAGAGAATTCACGATTGAACGGGAGAATATAATTCCCATCTCCAAATGATCCAGAATGGTTGTGAAACGTTCTTTACTGAACCATAGGTGAAATGTTTTCAGGTGGGCAATAAACCCTCATGCGTAATATTAAATTAGATAATCTGAACAGTAAAAACTGTATAGTTATGTCTTCTGACTCCATCCACAAGAGTAAATTTGATGGACGTATAGGACTACTAAAAATATTTGCAGGTATTATAAATCCTAGCGAAAAGAGCGAAATAGACATAACTCTCAACGTCCATGGAACAATTGTATCAGGCAAGATGATTGGGATGAAGCGTTATTACGAAGAAATTGGAAAAGTATTCATTAACGCAATAATTGATAAATCTCCAGAAAATGCTTCACATGGCAAAGAAATTACGCTTCCAGAAAATACTTCTCCTGCCAAAGAAGTATTCAAGATGCTCTTTGACAAGATAGAGCCAATAAATCAGAAGGAACTTGAAGGGGGCGAATTCGAATTTAATCATGTATTTATGAGAAATACAAAAATTTACAACGGGTCCCATGTTTTCCCCTCCGCAGGGACAACTTATTGGATTGGAAAAATAGAATCTGTCGACGGGTTCTTTCTTGGAATGATGCACTCATAAAATAAATGTAAATCATTTTGATTTCCATATCTGGCCACCTCCTTCATAATATATATTTAAAAAATTAATGATTAATTCTCTGAAAATGAACCAGAATAGGGATCTGGCGAGGGTGCAATAAAAACAACTTATTTTTTGGGTTGGTAGTTATGAATAATTTTTATTGATACAGTTTAAACGAATTCAGGTCTTCACTTTATCAATATATGATTTTAATATGATTGCTGTCTCAATCATTCATTATATATTTTATTAGCAGTTTAGAGTAAAGTTTATGCTGTACATGCCGACGAACCCTTGCCGTTAGGAGCATGGAATAAGATTACAGCCTCAAACTAATAACCGTTACTTCAACAGGGATTTACAAATTATACTCAAAATCCCCATTCATAAATTAATTAGTCATAAATTAATTAGTCATAAATTACTGATACGGCTAATGTTCTTTATCAACAACATAGCAACCTGATTTAATAAATAGCTATTATGTTATCTTGACACTGTGTTATGTACGTGAAAAGAATGTGACATCACTCTGTGTTCACATTCTGTTCCTTCGAGTGGGATTAACTCGTTGGCTGAGACACAAGCAAAAAATAAATCCCCTTCTTGAACGGGTCCAATTTCAGGATATTTGTCAAAAAGGAACGGAACAACTATCGTATTGTCATCAGATTCTTTGAGCTACTTTTTTGCATCTACTGTCTTTGATTTGATGTCGCCTTTAACCATGGCAACGACTTTGAGGTCTTTTACGTCTTTTCTTCAGAAAGTGGTATTGAAACTCTTATAACAGGACTCTTTATTTCCCCGCCATTGACAGTCTTGAAGGGTCCAGTGGACAAGTAATCTGATGCCCGAACCTATGCTTATTGTATTTCTTCCATTTGGTTGCTCAATATTGCCCTCAACGCAGGAATGTGATTCAACAAATTTCAATATTTAATATTAGTCAGGAGTCGCCATAGAACATTGTTCTACATCTTTCGTTAAAAACATGATAACCGTTAGTGTGTTTAAAGTAGCAATTAATATCCTTTGGAAGAATGGTGCACTGTGATCCAAGGTTAATGAAGCTTCAAAATTGATACTAATTAAATAAGTTATTCTTATTTCTTGATCCTATAGTCAGACCAATGAGACATTATAGATTCCGTGAATGCGCAATCATGGACCAACATTCACTCCAACTGAGGTAGAAGTAGTGGATCCACTATTATCGATTGCCTCTATAGTAAAAATATGGTTAACACTTTGGGTAGGAATAAATGACATCGATTGTTTGTCATGCGATATATTCATATTTACAGGAGGGAATTCATCTTCTTGATTCCAGATGATTGAAGTTATATTACCATCGGGATCCGAAACCGATGCATTTATGTTAACAGTTCGGTTAATTTCGCCTTTCACTGGTGATGTTACAACAATTACAGGTGGTTTATTTATTGGCAATGCAAAAGCAAACTCTCCTAAACATTGTAAAACTAGAGTTGATGAAAACATCATACCTATCAGTGCCACTAAAGGCATCTTTTGTAATATTAGAACTGATTCATCCATACCTCTATCTAGTCCCTCAGTTTTTAAACTTATTTTTCATCAACTAAACTTCTAAGAGCAGCTTTTTCTAATTAAATTACATTCTATTAAATCTTAATTATGTTAAACTCTCTCTCTCTGTATACAGAACAATCGTTACTCGAAGACGCAAATACCCATAGTGATTCAACAAGAAAAAGAGAATACTACATTAGAGATCTTGCGAAAAGTATGTGATAAATAAATTTAGTCTTGGAAAAATGGAAAATCCTTTGAAAGTAACGAACAGGGAGGTAATAGAAGAATCCGAAAATCTTTTAACGTATTATCAAGAAGAATTGCCAGTGTACACCGGTGGGAGGTCGGGTTGGCTTCTCCGTTCATAGTCCCTAATTTGAGCCTCCCATCAAACAAGAGATTACAATTTGTCGTCATCAAATGTCAGGTATTTCTGTAATGAACAGTAGCTCTAAGATAATACTGATCCACTTTTTAAAAATTTCAATATTTTACAAAAGAAAAACTTTGGAATTTTTATCATATTTGCTTTTGACATCTGGTGTGCTAGGTGAATCCATTTTATCAATTCTAGGCATCAGTTAATCAAGATTTTTAAATGGTTACATATGTCATAATCATTATGAAGAAAAAATATGTGATAAGTACAATAATTCTGTCCGGACTCATCTTTTGTTCTATATTGGCAAGTTCTACGACTAAAGCCTCGGCAGAGACAGGAGTTGGAAATGATGTGTTTAAGGTAGTTGTAACTCTATATGGTATAACAAATACAACTAAAGATATAGTCACAATTGTCAACGTTGGGGATCAGATTAAGACAAAGGAATTCAACCGAGAGGATCCGAAAAACGAAGGAATGGATAAGGTCAGTTATACCGTAACATTTCCTAATTTAGCAGTAGAAGATGGCGCCCCATACAAAGTCTGTACTGTCGGCGCCGAAAATTTAAAGTTGAAGTGCGAGCAAGGTAAAAACTCCCCCCTGAATAGACCTGAATTCGTGGATATCAAAGTGTCTTAGTAAAATTAAGTTCCTCAATCTACATGCTATATGCCCATGTTGTCATTGAAGAGAAACTCAAGAACATTCTCTAATATAGGGACTAATCATACATAGTACAATTATTTTTGTCCTCCTTTCTAAATGTGCTAGTACTATTATTTATTAGCTAAAACATTGCCTTTCAAAAGTAAATGGATTTTCATTAATTCTATTTTGGCAATATTCGATAAACTTTGCCCTGCCCTATAGATACTACATATAGATAACCGTCTGGCCCTACGGTAAGATCTGTAACTCCGCTAAATCCATCACCAAATAATATATCTTCGGCTGCAACATTCACTGGGTTCTCAATAAACTTTTCTGCAAGGCTCTTCGGAAGTAAAAGATCGTCCCTTTCATTATTCAATTTGAAGTGGTATATGCGGCCATTGTGCACGTCACCGACAAAGATATCATTTTTATACTGTGGACCCAATTTGTCAGAATCTAGGAATATTATCGAAGTAAGCCCAGTGCTCCTAGTCCAAGCTACTTTAGGCTCTTCGTACTTTCCTCTACCTCCAAATGTTACCAATTCATTATTGTCAAATTTTTTTAGTGATGATGAAAATCCGTAAATCTGCTGCCATCCGCTATTAAATCCAGGGTGCACTAAGTTTATCTCGTCCCCTTCATGTGGTCCATTCTCAGTGTCCCATAGGAAACCTGTTATAGGATCAAATCCCAATCCAAAACTATTTCTAATGCCATAGGCAAAATACAATCGTAACGGCACAGAATCTCCCAATATTCCTTCTCCGACAGGAGATCCGTCTTGAGTAATTCTTAATATGCCGCTCCGTCCGTCAGCAGCTAGTCCATTTTCATAGTTTTGAGTCTTTGTTGCAGTAAAACCTGCCCTAAATGAGCCATCGATATCGCCTACTGGAACGTATATATTCTGATCAGGACCGATCTCTATTGCTCCTCCATTATGCCTTGGTCCAGGAATCGCCGGTAAGTCCAAAAGTAGTTTAGGGTTTACAAGTTTATTATTTTCCAATTCGTATCTATAAAGACGATTTCCGTCTGGGAGCTTTCCTTTCCGATCGTCACCATCGTTACCATCAATTTCAGTAAAGTAGAGGAATACATAGGTCGTGGAACCCTTTTTAGCCACTGCAATGCCACACATGCCTCTCTCAGCAGAATTTGCTACATTCACGTCTAGGAGCGGTTTCCCTGAAATTATTCCATTGTTTACTCTCACAACGGTTCCCTTATCTTTTTCCAGCACAAGGAAATCATCAGGAGCAAGAAAGGCCATAGTTGTGGGCAGATCAAGCCCCTGTGCTACTTGTTCAACTTTGAGATTTGAATCAAAAACGCGTGGATTACTGACACTTAAATTAAACGGTCGTTCTCTTAATTTTTGTCCATAAGTTTGAACTAAATAAAAAGTAGAATTACTGATGATAAACAGAACAAAAATAATAATAATATATCTTTTGACTATGATTTCCCTAGGCAAGTGCCAATTCCCGTTTCACAGCAAGAGACGACCAATATTAATTTTCGTTCGGACTATTTTAAGATGCACTCAAACAATAATTTCACCAGAAATGAGTAGCATTAGAATCTTGTTAGTACATTGAACCTTCAGGTTCCGGACCTTTTAACCTCCCCTATTTCAGCTTTGAATTAAGTCTTTACAGAAATATGTCTTCGGAATATATATCACTAAAACGGATACTTTATGATGTCAGGTAAGTTGAAGAGTCCCTTTTTATTCATTATAAGCTTTTTTGTTGTCCTGCTTATAGTTTTGATATGTCCATCATATCAACAGGCTTCCAGCCAGATTCCAGGAGGAGTACCACCGTCCCAAACTCAACTAGAATCGATTAAGATAATTAATCTTACACCATTTCAAAAAGTAGATCTAAACAAAGAATTGGCAATATCAGGTGAATCATCAGATTCTATTGCCAAAGATTGTTCGGTATACATTATAGTTAACGGGGTTCTACCATACCAAAACGCAGTTGCAAGTGGTACAGGCGGAGCAAAGGATTATTCTCAGTGGAAGTTTGTATTACATGAACAGTATACACATCTAAAGGAGGGTAACAACAAGATAACTGCCAAATTACTTTGTGCATCAGCACCTACACGGTGGTATAGCGTTGTTGTCAATGGTGTTCCAAACTCCAATGTATCTGAGGCAGTATCTCCAGTCCAGTCCAATCAACAACAATCCAATGTATCTGAGGCAAATAACACCAGCAACCGGTTAATTGTTACAATTACATCACAAAAAGATCCTGTGGCTAGAGGAGATACCCAAAATAGTACAATAACTGTCACTGACTCAAGCCATAGGGCCATTTCTAATGCGCAGATTAACGGAAAATTGATTTATCCAGGAAATAACTTTGAGAAAGATTTTAAAGGAATTACTGATTTCGAGGGGAAATTTGTATATTCTTGGATCGTCGGCAAGAAAGGTGACGTGGGACCATTGGTCATGAGGGTAGAGGCGTCAAGTGAAGGATACCCACCTGCATCGGCAGAAAATTCTTTTGAGATAGTCAAATCAAGCGAATCATCGATAGTTAAAAATCCATTCCAGAGCCACTTCCAAAAGCCTTGACATGCATCATCTCCACACTTTCCAACATTCTGTTAAAAATCACTATGAAATTATCAATTCTCCGTCGAACCAATATCAATATTGGTATTAGTAAAACCTCAATTAATGCATGAAACTGCACCAGATGTCATCCAATAAATAATTTTTAATTCAACATACAATTAGCTGGGTTAAATAATATACAAATATTTGGTAAAAATTTTTCATCTTTGATTATAGCATACCCCAAATTCCCTGAGGTTTCTGAATCCCACCCAAATGTATGACACAGAAGGGAATTGTGGAGGAAATCAATATGCTAATTATAAATTGTGATACAAAATTAAGAGGAGCAAATCTTTACTTATTCTGAGTAATATGAGTAATGAGTTGTAGCGGTAGGCGAATGAGTGTAATGAAACTATTCTATAATAGAAAATCGCATGGGTTTTTACCGACCGTGCTTTCACTTATTCGCCATAAAGACCTTCTGGAAAAGTTGATCTGGAGGTTTGTTACTATTAAGAACTGCAACAACATAATGATCCAAATGCGAAAAATTCACGTCATGAGCAATTACTCCATAGGGTAATTTTTCACCAGATTCTACGATTATTCCTCCACCTATTCTTATAAGATGAATGAGTTTATTCTTGGAATTGAACATCTCCAGTAAAATGTTGGAAATATAAATTGGATTATTACTGATATTATGAACATATCCAATGAATTTGTAATCTGAACCTTTTTTTGTGGCTGACATGTCCTCTATTCTAAAAATCCCTTTACCATCGTAAGTTCCAATTAAATCGTTTGAGTCTCCATACCCAGAATTGATTAGAAGCAATGGTCCAAGATAAAAGGCAATAGTGTATAGTGCCACCAACTTTCTCCTCATGACTTTAAATGGGCCTCACATAGATTGCTTATAAAGATACTGAGCATGTGTTCAAATTAATCGCTTTAGAGACAAGTTTTCAGGTTACTTAATTAAGAAGGTATAATAAAGTGTGCAATTTTGTCAATTCTTGGCTTCTGCCAATACAGGAAAAATACAAAAAATCTGGTTTTATTCTAAAGAACACCATGGGCAATAAATATTCATTAGATAATAATAACACACGTCTTATGATGATTTAGCATATGTAGCAAGATTAAGTCTGGAATGTTTCAAGATAAATTTTCTTAAACTGTTCTGCGAACTACATTAAGTACAATTAAATTATACATCCATGGTAAAGGTGTTCCTCTTCTATTTCCTATCTTAGAAAAGCATTGTGGGTTTGTTTAACCGTCACAAACATAACGAAGACGCCAATTAGATATAATAGTCTTTATGAGTTAAATGGTTTAATACTAAAAGATCATTTAAAAAAAATTCTTTTTTTTACTTGCCTTCACAATATGACAAGGCAAGTTTGAATTGTTCGGGGCCGCTGTACATTCCTTTTTGTTCGAAGCCTACAATTTTATTTCTGCACTCAGAATTTCCTTTCATCGTTCCTTCAGTGTACAATATTCCAACATACATTACTAAAACAACTGCCATAACTATTGCTGCAGATACAAATAGAATTGAAGATGTTTTTGGTTCAGCGTGCATTGACTTCGTAATTGGACCTTTCTTTTTCATTGGGGTCTCTAATAGAATGCTCATATTCGCAACTACTTTCGTATTTGGATTTTCTTCATGCATTCCATATGCCTAAACTAACACTTTAACCCTAGTAATACTCGTATTTTACTAGTATCAACTAATTATTAGATCTAAAATCTGTGAATAAGGTATCTCGTTTGAATTTCATGTCATCTAGGAAATAAATTTAGGCATTTAATTGAAAATGATACATTATGATACTAAAGTTGTTCTTCAAGATACCAACTCTGGTCAAACAAAATAACGTCAAAAAACAAATGCGCGTCATAGTTTTCGTATTTATTACTGTGAATCTATATTCAAGATTGATCAAGACTCTCCATCAATTCTCTTATTGACTCTGGGATTGTGGCATTATATTTTTGAACAAATTCGACTCCATATCTGTCTCCATATTCTTGAAAGTTCGTAATTCCAGCCCAAACCCCTGTTTTTTCATGATAGAAATTGCAGAGATTTGTAAAGAATGCTTTTACTTCTGGGTCTGCAAGATTTGTGAGGTTTATATTTGTCGGTGTAACGACTGATAATATTAAAGTGCCTAAAGTAAGATCAGAATAGCAATCATTGAATTTTCTTGGTTTATCACTACTATTGGTATCGTTATTGTTATGACCTAAACTTTGATTTAGAATTGCATGATAAGCAACCGATTCTAATGCACCGACAGTTACTACATAATGGTCATTAGACAATCTAGGAATACTAGTATTAACTTTAAAGGGTGATTCTTCGTTAGGTCTTAATGTGGAAAAAATAGGATAACCTTGATCTAATCCCACCAGATGATTAGTAGAATTGTATATTTCTACGATTAGATTAATTCCCTGCTTTGTTTCATTACTAATATTCTTGATCTTACCCAGAATATCGTATGAATCTCCGTTTCCGACTACACTTAAATTACTAGCACTCAACACTTTACTCTCAAATATTCCAGTTGGAAGTGTTGTTTGAACCAGAGGCAGTTTCTTTTCCGAATCATTAGTATCTTTCTTGATTACGTTAACTGTCTGTCCAAAGCAACCCATGTTGTGCAAACTCGCAGTCCCACAATCAAAGGCTTGTACTTGAAGATATATGTGATCAAGATTTATTGCATTCTGACGGGTAGGATCCTTTAGCACAAAGTAGATTTTCTGAAGCGGTTTAAGCATATCTGCTGGATGGATCGGAATTACACCTAGAAGCTGTTTTGTTTTATCATATAAGTGTACATTTATGGTAACATCCAATTTTGCTGCACCCGGATCCTTATTTTCGATAAAACCTGTTACTGTTATACCTGAATCTTTCGACGATTCCTTCGAGACATTAACATCTTTAACCGCAATTCCAGTGAGACCGCTATCGTATATCCATGATACTGACTTAGAATTAGAAGTGGAATTAATATTATTAGTAGACGAGGCACCAAGTTCTCCTGTAAATAGCATACTCACGGCTAAAATTAAGACTATTACTGGTAAAATGCTCAATATTATTCTCTTAGGCCTCATTTGCTTTCTTCAGGTGCTGTCAGGATCTTATTATCCATTTCTCGTAATTATCCCTCTATATGAAGCACAAGTTATATTAGATTATCATATCACTAAATCAATCTATAAGCATAGAGGAAATTGTGCTCGAAGAAATAGAAGGGTCAATAAAGTGGGTTAAAAACAAAGCAAATTAGAAGGGACAATCATTAGAATAATTATTGCAACTCGGTATTAGATGCTCAGGCACGCGTTATACTTCCCTTCGTTTGGTAATGAATTCACGGATAAGTCTATTTTTTTAACTAATTCTAAAAATTGACCTACTACATTCGATCCTTATTATAATAATGACTTTAGGCTATTTCATCATGATTCTGTTCATCTCTCCACTTTTGCTTCGAATTAAGACAGAAATGACTTTCTCCAGCTTGATCATAACAATAGTCTTTATCTCTGGCTAGTTTAGACCAGGCCATTAACCTTTATATGCGACTAATTCTTAAATTCCATTATGGAACGAAACAAAACACTCCATTTGGTCATATTAGCCAGCGCGCTGTTATCGTTACTACTCGTGTCAACCACATATTCTAGTTTTACTTTTGCACAGAATTTAACCAAATTTAGGGCAAAGTTAGATTCAAATAATGAAGTCCCACCCCTCAATTCAACAGCAGCGGGTATAGCTACATTCAAACTCAAGGATAACGCAATAAATACTAAGGTCAATATAACTGGCATAACAGACCTTTCAGGCGCTCAGATACTGACAGGAAAGAAGGGAGAAAATGGTCAGCCAATAGTTGATTTGTTAAAAACAGGCAAGATGACTAAAATCCCAGGAGGAGTCGCGATTGAAGGAAGCTTTACTGCTTCTGACTTTGAAGGTGCCATGAAAGGAAAAGCTCTATCTGCTCTGCAATCTGCAATGGGCACAAATGAGACATATGTTAATATTAAAACAAAGGATCATCCAGACGGTGAGATTAGAGGACAAATCAAGCCTAAAGGGTAGTCCAACACAATAGAGATTGTGAATCTTACGACGACATCAAATGGAAAGACATGGGTTGTCTACGCCTGTTAAGAAAATGAGGCACATCTAACCATTTGGGCAAATCTGATTTTCCAGATTCACTGGCATTTCAAAAAATTACAAATTTCATCTATTTTGTCTCATTTCGAGGGCTATTTGTTACTAATGAATACTCATTACTTTGAGCATTAATCGCCATTGATTTAATTTTCTCTGGATTAACCGTGTAAAAGGATAACTCGAATGGTGCTTTTTTAATAGGACTAATTATATCAGGATTTGTATAGGCATAATCGACATCCAGCGCTTTGTGGTCCTTGGCATAAAATATACCTGATATCCTTACTTTATAGCAGTATCTGGATCATTAGTTGTAGTATTACTATATATTCTGTATAAAACTATAGATCCATCAATAAACAATCCACACGAAGATTTTGGAGTATTGAATATACTTAACAGAATTTTACAAGTATCGATCATCATTGCTGCGAGCTACGAACTTTATTCAATAGTTATATGGAAAGAGAAGACACTGCAGTCTCTGAGAGTAGTTAATTCCATATCAAGACCAGATCCATATCAGGAAACTCATAAGTAGCAGAAGTATTTTACATATATCTGATGACCGCGCCCGATCTACCTTTTCTGCAGTCAGATAGGATTATCTTCAAAATGTTTGCGTGCGAAGAACATTTGAAGAATTTAAAAAATATTAAATCCCAACATAGTGATCTCTTATCAAAAGATGTGCGAGTACGTGCGGAAATGGAAATTGATTCATTGATTTCACAAATGCTTGGAACTTTTGATTGTTTACTACTTAGAATAATTGATAATTTTCAATTAAGTGGGATTCCAAGAGATAGAATGGAATTTAATAAAGTGGTTAGCGGGCTGTCAGCTGAGAGTAAGGGAGTCGAATTGGCAGGAGAATTACAAAAGGCAAATCACGAGGGCAACTGGTATTGGATGTTAAAACATTTAAGAAATTATTCGCTGAGTGGCTCATTACTTTCGGCAGAAGCTTCTTTTGACGCCATTCCGTTTTTTGAGCAGACACTAGTTCAGCTCAAGGAATTAATTACTAATATTAGAATGAATGAACCGAAATAGCAAACGAAGGATTATGAAAATAAGATGAATTTCCGTTACTAATATAGCAGTTAACATGATTTCTTCTGCTGTATACCATAATACGCCTACATTAAACCAATAGTTTTCTTTCATAGTAAAGTACTCGATTAAATAACTAAACGGATAATCATCCACGCAAATTTGTAAGTCTCGCATCAAGTTCTAATCAATATTTTTCGAATTTTGGAATCAAGAAGGTGTATTGTAGGGAAGCTAATGAGAACAGTCTGGTATAGTTCATTTCATACCATATGAAATATGGATATGCTAGAGAGGGACCGGGTTTGAGATGAGGGGATTTAACCAGTAACTCAGACGATACTTTAAAAGAATCTGTTTGCCCTCTGGGATGGCTCTTGTAGCGACAACTATTAATCGAAATTTTTCTCCATCAAAGACAGGAACCCATACAGCGTTTGAATTATCATCTGAATGGTTAATGAACCTGGTAGGATTCCCAGCCTTCTTTGCATCTATGACAAACATCTCGCTACCTGGAACTTCGTCGGTGGTATAGGGCGCAAAATATGTGTTATCCATGCTCTCATTAGTCGCTATTGGGACCACCTTCACAATCAATCCACTATATTCTCCTATTATCGTTCCAGGTGCGATGTATTGTCCGGCTACCAACCCGTTTCCCACCAGCTCGTTTACCCTGACAACTACAACCCTGGGCAGATGAATTTTGCCTGCCTGAAATTGAACCAGGATCCTGCCTAGCAGTAACTTTTTTGAGACGTAGTGGAGGTCGCCACTTTTGAGTCCTTCGTCGTAGGAAGAGTGGCCGTCGATATATGGACGCAACCTGCGATACGAATTATTGATGTATTTCAGATCCCGTGTATGGCGATTGTCTACTATCACAGGTGCCTTTAGCAATTTGACTCCAAACATGTTTTTGAATTCCTTTGCCGTAATATTACAGACCCTGCCGTCGTCCGTCATAATACATGGTTCTGGAGAAAACGAGAGTCGCCTAATCTTGAGTTCCATTTTTTTCAAGGAGTTCAATTCTGCCTTTTTCAAATGATCCTTACTAATGATGTAATAGTATGTGTAAACGCTGTAGATTTCATTTGATGGAATTATTGAAAGTTGAATTTCGACCACACTCTCTTTCCCATTGTGAGCTTTCTTTACCTGGCCTTTGTAACTCATAATGACATTCCCGCTTTTGCAAACATCAATGAACAAATCGTGCAATCTGCCAGAACCTGTGACGGCAACACCGATACTGGAGCGCTTGGGATAGCTTTCTAGTATATACCTGTTTCCAAAATTCCATATCCTGTTTGCATGAATCACAATCAGGTTCTTTCTCTGGGTCATGACCAATCCTTTTTGCCTCTGTCGAAAGAGAATATCCAGCTCTTCCGTTGTCTCGCGGACAGGTTCCAATACAAATGCAGGTATTTGTTTCTCGCATTGTTTGCAGACCTGCTTTAGCATCTGAACGATGCAAATGCTTCCTCTATTGTAGGCAGTGCTCTTTGGAAATCTTAGTTTCAGACTCTTCATTGATCCGCTGCCAGTGCTTGGGGGACGAATCATTGTTCTTGCCAACTCCCTTTCTTTATTGTAGCATAACCTCAACTAGATAACTATAGTTGGCTGTACAAACTATTAACTGAGCCAAGTTTCTGAACAATACCTCTTGTGACACTCTTTACATCGCAACTCAGCTGATTCCCGTCGTCACTGTAGAGTTTGGACTAGTGAATTCAGGTAGGACTTGATTTGCCATTATGTGACCATCATTCAGTCCTTCATACATGAGCTCGCCATAACCTAGCCAGATTTGGAACAAACGTATCATGTGATTGAAGTACAAGGTGGCATTCCATCAAAAAAAATATTTTTTGATTCGTAAATAGTTTAAATGAAAGCTAGGAAAAAACTTTAATAGATTGATAAGAGTAGCTGATGAAAATGAAAAATAAATTTGTGATTTTTGTTGCTATATGCGCTTTACTTATTGCAGTAATAAACGGCTCACCCAAATCTGTTGCTGTTGTAGTAGACCGGATTTGCGCAAACGAAGGTCCGTATTGTGTTTCGATTGGCGATAATGGTAAACTTACTGGCTGGGAGTGCATAAAAACAAATAATGGCACCGAAAAATGTCATCATATCGGCATGCCACAGGCTGACCTTAAGGCATTATATAATGAAATCTCCCATTCTAATACTAACACCACAGGCGGAGGTAATAATACGAATGTTACCGGTGCTGGTGTTAACGCTACAATAGAAAACAATAGTACTTCCACAAATACTAACGCCACCCCAAAGTAATTTTATCTTGGTCCAATTCTGCTCATATTCTACGATATGGTTGGAATAATGAAACAGATTGGTTTGATGTAAATGTTAACCAGAAGAATATCTGTATTATAGTATCAGAGTTGGAATTCTCCGAATCATTTGAGATTAGTCCTACGATGTCTGTCGCGAATGTGAGACTCAATGTTTACAGTGTAGAAAAATCGCTGCAATTTTATCGTGATTTACTTGGATTCCAATTAATAGGAAAACCTTCGGATGATAACGCATTTCTATCACCAATTGGCAGTAGCAATAACGATCATCTTTTACACCTGAGTAGAGTGGATACAAAGCATAGAGGGATTGAGGGAGAACGATCAATAATTCGACAAGCAGGATTATATCATTTTGCTATCCTGTTACCGTCAAGAATACATTTAGCAAACATATTCAAACATCTATCTGAACATTCCAATGAACTATATTTCGAAGGAGCAGCAGATCATTTAGTTTCAGAATCTCTCTACTTAAGAGATCCAGAATCTAATGGTGTTGAGATTTACAGAGATAGAAATCAATCGGAGTGGAAGAGAATTGGCCAATTTCAGGTAGAGATGAAGACGGATCATCTGAATCTCAATCAGTTACTTAAAGAAGATGAAGATCAGAAAGTGTGGCGTATGCCTGCTAATGCGGTCATAGGTCATGTTCATTTACACGTTTCTGACCTAATTAAGTCAAGTAATTTTTATTCAAAAATTCTTGGTCTCCATCATACTTGTTCATATCCTGGTGCAAATTTCTTTGCTGCCGATTCTTACCATCATCACATTGCAATCAATACTTGGTTAGGTAACGACATATCTAAGGCCGATCGCGGGCAGCCGGGTCTTGATCATTTTTCCTTAAATCTAAATTCTAATGATAATTTTGAAGAATTTTTACATCAAATGCATCGCATGAAAATACAGGTCTTACGGGATGATAGTAACAAGATTAACAAGGAATCATTTTTTATTTTAGACCCAGATAATATAAAAATCCAAATCTATTACCAATAGTTCGAATGCGTCGTGGCAGATTCAGATTCGGAGTGATGTCACAATTATGATACCCGTCGTCAACTCAATCTTTGTTTTCCTCTGAGAATTCCAACTATGGAAGGACAGTTATCTTTCCTACCATGGTTGGATGCACCCTGCAAAAGTATGTAAATTCTCCCGGGTTCATAAATTTATGCGAATATGTCTTAGATGGCATTATAAGTGCGGTCAAGCCTGAATCAAATAATTCTCCTGCGCTGACAGTGTTAGGAACACCTGACGTTACAGTATGCATAGTACTATCTATGTTATTCCATTTAACTGTATTTCCAACTTTGATGTTAATGGGATTTGGTGAGTATGATTGATTGCCAAGTGTAGCAGCTCCCTTCGTTATGAGGACCTCACTTGTCCCTGTGTTATTAGGCTTGGACACATTAGAAGAGGGCTCATGGCCCGTTTCGCCTATCATTTCATGCTCATGATCGTTACTACTAGCCCGGATTGCCAAAGTAGTTAAAGTTGCATTCGGATTTTCCTTCTGTAAGGCTCTTGTCAAATTAGCCTGCCAGTCCACCATGTTTATTGTTTTTGTATTAGCTACATCCTTCCCATCTATCGCATTTGCGGGAGAGTTTGTCACATTGAAGTATCCCATTGCTCCCCTTTCTTCTGGAATTCCATGGAAATGGAATAGGAATTTACCTGGCCAAGGCCATTTGGCCTCCAGTATAGCGGCATTTCCTGATGCTAATTCCCATGACTGTATCTTCAATGGTGGATTCTGCCAGATGCCTGAAGGAAATGCTCTAAACAAAGTTCCGTGAATATGCATGCCGTAAGAAGGAGAAAGGCCCATGTTTAATAGGTAAATTCGTATAGTCTCATTCGTTCTTGCAGGAAGGGGATTTTTCATATAACCTTCAGCATAACCATTGAACATGTAATATTCTGGTATTGGATTTAGTTGATTTTGAGTATCGTACTCTCCACTGACAAGGACATACTCCCTTGCAGCAGGCAAAGGATTTTTTGGATATACAATGAATGCACCGTATAGACCCATTCTTACATGCTGCATTACTGGCGATACATGACAATGATACATCAGAGCGCCAGCTGGGGTGGCAATAATATCATAAGTGTATGTTGCATTAGGCATCACCTGCTCAAACACACCATCTTGTGTGCTGGGATGGTCTCCATGAAAATGTACCGTATGCGGTAGTGGCGTCTTATTGATAAAATGGACTATCACTCTATCACCTTCCGTAGCGGTTAGAGTCGGCCCGGGAATGGTGCCATTGTATGTCCAAGCATCGACGCGAAGATTTGGAGCTATTTCTAACGTCGTCTCCTCTGCCACTAGAGTGTATTCATGGGTCTTTGCGTGTGGTTCAAGAGTTTGTACTTTAGCACCCATAGCATTAGCTTTATCAGGACCATTAGCTGCCACGACTAAAACGATTCCGGCTAGCATCATAAATAAAATGATTGTGGATGATAACATGGATGGTGGTTCTCTCCTCACATAGATTCTCACAAATGTGTTATAAATTATGTAAGATTCTAGTGCCATTGAATAAAATCTATAACCTAGGGGAACATAGTCATTCGGGTCTCATAAATTTCAGGTATTTTGATTACAATAAAATTGATAAGATATAGCTCGTATTAATATTACTTTACCATGAGTAATAAGATACCAATAGATAGGGCTATCCTGAGTGACCTCATTAGCAGGTCAATAATAGTCAGAATTGTAACCGTTCTTGACTTAACAAGCCTATCAATACTAGAGCTTCTCGAATATGGATTAACTATGAACGACATTAACTTCTCAATGGCAAATGGAGTGATTGCTTATGACAAAGCAGCAAAGCGCGTGAGCAACGAAGAAACTGCACTTGGAATTCCGCTAAGCGGAGACTATTATTACAACTTCCTAAATAGCAAGGTAAAGTTGACAGAGCTGGGCCTATATATTTTAGATACCATAAAGAGTGATCATAATCTTAACTGAAGGTGTCATTATCTGAATAGATATTGCTGCTAATTCAGGTTAAGATTGCTTGGACAATAAATCGTTCGCTTCCGACTAAAAACTACAGATGCCTAACTCGAGGACTTCGGCGTCATCCCCAAATGCGAAAAGATTGCTTTATGGTCTGATGTAAGGATAACCGGTAAGATTTCCTGTTAATCAGGACTAACATCTTTGTAATCATAGTCACGATTCTCACCAAAATAGACTTACCGAGCTAGTTTTATACTATCCTATCGGTAAGTGGATATGAAACGAATGACGCATGTAGGTGACAACAGACCTACGATTATCTACGTCGTGACTGTTTTAATATTTTATACAAGCGGTGTTTGCTTCGCGATCGTATATCAGGAAATTAAAGAGTTTAAGACAGAAACTGGATCTGAATTAATGACTTCACAGATAGAAATTGTGTTTTTCACAGTATGTGGCATTGCACATGTTCCAATCGGTCTCTGGGTATATAGGAATAGGAAGAATGATGCTAGCCCTTACCTTATAGCAGTAACTGGATCATTAGTTGTAGTATTACTGTATATTATGTATAAAACTATAGCTCCATCAATGAACGATCCACACGAAGATTTTGGAGTATTAAATATACTCAGCAGAATTTTACAAGTATCAATCATCATTGCTGCGAGCTACGGACTTTATTCAATAATTATATGGAAAAAGAAGACACTGGAATCTCTGAGATAAGTTAATTCCATATCCAGATCCATATCAAGACAAGAATATTGGTTATTTCGCCGGTTTGTGCGAGAATAGTTCTGTCATTTATTCGTCTTTTTGCATTCAATGAAATAAATGAAATAGATATTGTATTTTTTCCCTTCAGATTTATTTTGTCATTACTACATACACTTTTGTGGGACTTGCTTCAGTTCCATTTCCGGTGGTTATGACTTGATACATTTTAAATCCATATTGATTTTTAATCAAATCCCTTGCCTCCCAAAGATCCGAGTTAAAGTCGCCGGCTTCTATCAAATATCCACCTAAGATAATTTTTTTTGGACTTTCATACAGCACATGAACCAAGCTCGCATTATGATAGAACCCGTCGGCACCTTTGAAGTTAATAAGAAATTTACGTTCAAGTGAATTGGTTAAACTCAGATGCGCTGCCTGAACATTAACATTTTGAATTGCTAACACAACAATTATGCCAAATAACCCAAACATTGTAATTAAAAATGGAAAATTTGTGGTACTCTTGTTTTCTGAAGTGGCAAGCATTAGCACATTCTTAACTCGACGCGTTATAAAAATAAAGATTTGGGAGAATTGAATGCTAACAAAAAAAGTGAGAAATGATAGGTTATTTTATTTTTCACTTGCCTCATTCCACTCGGCGCCATTCGCTGTCAAGAATTTTAAATTCCTGAGAGAATTTATAAATCAAGGATGTATTTAAAAATTGTAGCCGATATTCCTTAGAAATTTTTTCCTATCTTCTATGTCATCAGCCGTTTCTATCCCTCTTGATTTAAATCCATCAACAACTCCGAGTATTGCTCTACCCTGCGACGTATCAATAAAGATTACTTCAACTGGATTAGTCGTTGCACAGTAGAGAGTAACTATTTCGGGAACTTCTTTTAACCTTGGCAGAACATTTATTGAAAAGGCATTCTTTAGCAGAATTACTAAACTATGTCCAGCAGAGATATTGTAAGCATGTTCACCTGCCAACTTTTCGAGAATTTTATCATTGCCTGCATGCCTAACAAGACATGGGCCACTTGCCTCACAAAAGCCGCATCCAAATTTGATTCCAGGGACGCAGTTTACTAAACATTCTGAAACGTCTTTAACTGTCTTTATGAAATGGCTCTGAGCCAAGATAAACTGCACATCAGTTGGAGGTTCTATTTTTAAGGACGTGACTTCCATATATCACATAGACCAACCTTATCATTTATCTTTTCAAACTTATTTTTCGATGTTAGCTGATTATTTCAAAGATTACCCTAAAAACGCAAAGAAAAGGTTGCTAACCTCTTAACATGCGTTTTATTTTTAAAATTTTTAAAACACTATGGACGAATGATTTTATAATAAACTTTGCAAAAACCGCACAATCTGTTTGTTTAAATTCACAAATGGTACAAGACCTTGCATAACTGACTGCAATTTGGAACTGGCACATTAATTTAATGATTTAAGATTTAAAACTCCATATATCGGTCTTCGAGTTTCTATCATGATATTAAAT
>DATBHO010000067.1:0-37296 GCA_036557405.1 Nitrososphaeraceae archaeon | reverse complement strand
ACTAAAACATGCCTAGAGTTTATTTCCGCATTTGCCACAATACTGATGTTTGGAGTCGTTATCGTAGTCACATTTTGAACATCGTTTAAAACTTGGTGGTATAGGAAAATTTTCTTGTGTATATTCTTTTATTGCTTTTCTTGCTTGTTCTTGAAGATTTTCTAAGAACTTGGGTTCTATATCCGCTTTTAGATTCTTTGAAATTATATCAATTAGTGTTTTAGCAAACACGCCGTAAAAAGCGAACGCAGAGTCTCTTGCACCTAGTTGTGTATATCCATCAGGTTTCCTCATTTGAAATAAATCTATTGGGATAGAATCAGAATTAGTTTCTATCTGTGATCTAGCGTATACTTTATTGACTTGCTTTGTAATCTCATTAAATAAGAAAAATTCAGTAGGATAGTTTTCCCTAAGCCATTTTATATATGGTGGTTCTTCAGATGCGGACATAAAACTAGTGATAGTACCCACGATATAAGAGGATCCATTAATGTAAACCCCTAACTTACCAGACCGACATAACTCCCGATAACTTACCGGAACTTACTTTGACATTACCAGTGCCAAATCTTTCCATGAAATGTGGAATCTGTAAAGAAGAAATAATAAGGGAAAAAAGAAGAGATCATCTGAAATATCATAAATTAGATGATACGCTAGTAGAATGGATAATAGAAACTGATGACGATTTGATATCATTTTATGAAAAACATTAGGTAGGCCTCACATTAATAACCTGCCTCTTGCATATTTTATAACATCGAGGTAATATGGTAATAAACAAAAGAATTAATTTGAACACACGGATATATTGTAGCAATGAGCGATAGTACACAGGTCTCATGTCCTTATTGCGCATCAAAATTTAACAGTAATGAGGAGCTATCCAAACATATTGATAGAATACATGGTGATTCTGGATTATTGGAAGGCGATCGAAGACAGTGGAAATAAAGGTAACAAATATGGATGCAAGCATCCCATATAAAACGGTTAGACTTTAAATCGTCGCTTTATCATATTACGGTATCAATATATACTAAATAATTTTTTATTTATTATTTTATTATTTCCCAAAGAACGATATGTAATTTGGTATTATAATAAAAGAAGAATTATATTTCGGGACCGACATAATCTAAAGATAGAAATGAATTCCCGATTGGTCGGGGAGAAAAGCAAGTACCTAAAACACGAGTATTTGAGAAACAGTATTAAGTTGGAATATAAGGAATGCAGGTCATGCAGAACAAGAACACAATTTACCTGTGTTGTTTGCGGGTTTTGTTGGAGCTGCCATTGGAAAGTAGAACAATTGGCCAAAATACCAAAACATCTACTGGATGATGTAATAAACGATGAAATTCAGAGTCTGAAATAAGCAAAAATTGATGGACAAGAGGTTATTAATTTAGATAGATTGTTCATAAACGATTATTGAAGTGTTATTAAATGAATAATTGGATGATTAGTTACTTTATTATCGTGAAATGATCCTTGGCACTATTATCTCTGTTCTCGTAAAAGACTCCATTTAACTTTGTTCCATTTTCTACAATATCTATATTTAAGGATCCATGTCTTTGAAATTGAGTTATAACATAGGGTGCTTGACCGGTAAAGTTATAGAGATCTTCTCCTCCAGTTCCTACTGTGATAAAGATAGACCCTTTCGGATCATCCTTGTATCTCTCAGTGTCCCTATCAGTTATGATAGGAGTAAAGGTTTTCGTCTCATTATAATTAAGTGGGTACGTACGTTGATAATTATGATTGTGAGCCTGGAGGACAATATCTACTCCATATTTATCAAAGAGGGGATGATACAGATCTTGCAATTCGTCAAGCCCCGGATGTGTTGTATTAGAAGAATAGAAAGCCCTGAATGAGTACACCACTATCCAATTAATGCTCTTATTTTCGTGTGCTTTTCTTAGATCATTTTTAACAAATTCATATTGTTCCGAACTTTCATTATAAGGTATTACTTTATTCTTAGCAGTTGCCAACGCAAGAAAATGAACCTTTCCGTAGTCAAATGAATAGAATGGACTATCCATGTTGAAATGTTTCATATATTGAGTAAATTTAAGAGGAAACATTTCATTATCTCCTAGCGCAATTTTAAATCGTCCATTGATATCTAAGGGAGAAACAACACGAAACCAACAATCTGCAGTCTTTTGATATGAAAGGTCTCCCAACCCTATGGCTAGTTCAGGTTCTCTTGTTAACATGTTGTTTATCGTTCTATTGGCGTTCTTTCCGCAACCAAAGTCTCCGGCAGCAACAAAGTTAAAATCAGATTGATTTGTTTGAGCTGCTGCAAATGTATGTGCTACAAGAATACCAATCGTACCGAATCCAATCGAAAGAAACACTACTATGTATAAAATGAAATGATTTTTTCTAAATGATATAAAACTAAAAGAGAAGTCTATTTCCACTCCTCATATTTCATGTATTAGGGGTCTATTTTAAGCTAATCTTGTAGTAAAAGGGAGATTAAAATTTAGTGGATAATAATTACATGTAACTCCAAGTTGAATCACCACTTAAAGTTGATATATGTGTTTAGTGTTAATACCATATGTCTAAGTTAGTTTCTTCTAACGGATATAAGGTAAAGAAGAAAGTACTGGAATATCAGTGTGGCTGCAAATATTCCTTTCAGGACTACACAAAACTAGAGCATGTATGTTTTACACATGAAAATGAATTAATTGCTCAATGTGGTTAGGTCAGCATGAGGTAGACAGGCTGCATCACCAAATACTTTATTTATTAAGGCGCCGGGAGTGGGACTCGAACCCACGAGTTCTTGCGAACATCAGCTTACCCATCGGTTTTTAATCATTTTGATCTCGAGGCTGACCCCTTTTAGGGAATCATGTATATCTTACCTAGCTTGGGTACCCCGGCAATAGATTTTATAATATTAATCCTTATAATTCTATAAATATTAAGTCGCTAACTAATCATAAACATCAAAAATTATATAATGATTAACATATCAGTATTGCTGTCTATGTTATCAACAAGCGAAATAATGCCTCCCTCTCCAAATCAAATTAAAGCCCTAACTTTAACAGATCTAGTAATAATGAATAAACTATCAGTCTGTTTTAGAGAACAGATTAAGAAATATGTTAATATTGATCCATTCACGACTCGTGATCCATTTCAGGAAAACGATGATTATGAGTATTCTGTTATTCTAGATAAAAATAATACAAATAGAGTTGTCTCTATAGTGGTTGCAAAAAAAGAATTTACTACGCAATTGCCATGGGATTCTTTACTTGAAAGTCAATTAGTACGTCTAAGCATATCAAAGACAGATACTTCAGTATTAAAATATGAATTAATGCCAAAAGACACCAATAATTTTTACGCTTTTAGGCAATCGACAACAATTGTTGGATATATTACGTTTGCGTTTCAGGTATGTGGCTTACATCAATAATTTTTCAGTATATACAATTTCTTCATGACTCCTTCAAATAAGATACTTTAATGTACACTGTGGAAATTCTGTGCATTGGTAATGAGTTGCTATCTGGCATAACTTTAAACACTAATGCTCATTGGATATCAAAAAAGATTACGAACATTGGTGGTTTTATAAGGAAAGTGACTGTAATTAGAGACGATATAGATGAGATTAACTTGACTTTAACACATTCTCTAAGGAGGAAACCCAAATGGATAATTGTTTGTGGAGGACTGGGACCTACCTATGACGATAAAACATTACTGGGAGTTGGTAAGACATTTAAAAAGGGATTGAGGTTGAACAAGGTTGCATTAGATATGGTAAAAAAAAGTTATAGTCAAAGACATCAAAAAGTGAAAATCAATAAAGCAAGATTAAAGATGGCAGTAATTCCAATTGGTTCGACTCCAGTTCAAAATCCTGTTGGTAATGCACCTGCGGTACTACTTTCGTTTAATAAAACACGGATAATATGTTTACCAGGGGTTCCTAATGAAATGAAGACAATTTTTACAAGAAACATCTTACCCCTATTCAAACGAGAAATAGGGAACTTCTCAATACGAGAGATTAATTACTATGTTCAAGGACTAAGTGAGGCTATGATCTCGTCTAGATTAACAAAAATAGTTACATCAACGCCACCAGATAGATTATATTTAAAAACCCATCCAAGAGGATACGTCAATAATATTCCCACGATAAGAATACAAGTGGTTTCAAAGGGATACGATACAGAAGAAGTCAAGCATTTACTGGATAAAGTTTCAAAACGGCTTTTAGCTGTAATTCGAAAAGATTGTGGACAAATATTAAAAATATTATAACTCGACGAAATTGTATACCGAATCATGAACCATGGAGGCTTAATACAATGTCAAAGTTGTTCTTAAAACTTGACAGATAGAATCAAAATGCAAGATAGCAGAACCAGAGTAAGAAGGAAAGTTATAACAATGTTAACGAACTATTAGAAATTCACTTTAAATAGAAATACTATAATTAGTATAATAGGATAAATATAAGTGAACAACTATTGACCTATAGAAACAATACCGTCAATCCAGAAAAAATACTTTCTCAAGTATTAAATCAATTGCGAATTACCGATAGCAAAGTAAAATCGGATACCACATTATTGATAAAAAATTTAGATAGTTCTAACAACGATGAATTTTGGATAAATATAATGAAAGCAATAGTTGTGGTTTGTAATGAAAACAAATATGCATTTACAAAAGCTGAACTTTGTGATTTTCTAACTATAGGAGCCAGAGGCTTGGATACTAAAAAATATGAAACAATTCTAAACGCTGAAAGCCATTTAATGAATAAAATAGTTAGCGATGCAATATTTAGTATTTACAAAGACATAATGGACAATTATGATAATCTAGATACAGATCTAAAGTATTATTATCCAAAAATTATTCTAAATATTATATCAATAATTAGAAGAGGTTCTGATATTAGTGGTGAAAAGGTAAATCTTTATGGTTTAGAAAGATATTATCTCAAAAATAAACACGATGCTATCAATAGAAGATTAGACATCTCTGAACCTATTGATATTGTGCAAAAAACTGAAAATGCTGTTATTAAGAATTCAGAAGCCTCTTCATTACATGCTTTACCTAATTCTGTGAAGGAAAATACATTAAGCAAGAAGGATCTTGTCAATAGCCTTAGTGTTATTACTGGGAGGAAAAAAAATGAACTAACTGAATTGTTGGAAAAAATCCCAGAGCAAGATTATAAGAAAATAACTGATTTGTGCGTAAACTATACTAAACTACAAAAATATTCAAAACTAATTGGAACGGATGAATTCAGTCGGCAAATTGAAAAAGAATTGGGAAGAAAATTCAACGATAGACAACTACAACATGCAACAATTTCAATAAGAAAACTAAAGACCTATGTAGAAAATGTGCTTGATGGTAAATTCGTTCCACATGGTTCACATGGAATAAATCATGTCAAGCACAATTTAGAATATGGATATCAATTAATGGGACTTATTGAATATAGAAGAAGAAAATATTCTCATTCATACAATAAAAATTCGAAAATTTAAATTAGAATTTCCGCGCTCGAGTTGTCATTTATTTACTGCATGGTTTGATCTTTAGGAGATACCTTCTGCTTTCTTGCCATAAATAATAACAAGATTCCAAACAATATCAAAACTATGGCAAGACCCTGAGCTCCTCCTCTGGGGATCACGATAATATAAGAAACCGCAAATAAAAGACAACTAACACCCTGAAATAAATATCCCAATGCTTCCTCAAGTTTAAATTTCTTAGCTAGGAAACCTATCGCAAAAAATGCTACTATTGGGTAAAAAGTAAGAAGAATGAATTGATCAATATCGACTCCATTATGAGGCAAGAAGATTAATTACATGTTATAATTAAAACAAATATCTATGTTTCCTTAAGATGATACCTTAAATCATTTATTTCTACTGCTACTTTTCTCTCTATCAATGACCTCGCATTCTCAAAAGGTAGAATCGCAACATCCTCCTTAATGAAAGGACCATACTTTGCCATATCCACCCCCATAAACGGGTCTATCGATTCTAAAAATCTTATTATAATCATTCTTGACCTTATGATATTTGATATTGAATCCAAATTATTCACATTTCCAGCAGTTAAAGATTGTAAAATCAAATCCTTTCTTTGTGATACTTTTCGTTGTTCATCAAAAATATACTTCTCTTCATCAGTTAATTTAGAATAGTCATCTGTGGAGAGTGAAGAGTGTGAAAAAGGTTTACCTTTAGAATTTTCTAAAAGCTTGCGGGTTCTTAATTCGATTAATGATTTTGTAGATAGCATTATCATACGAATCAGTTCATTATGAACGTCAGACTCTAGGCCTTCATATTTTTGAACAGAAAGTTCCTTTATCAGTTGTGCAACTTTTTTATAAATATCAGGTGACATGGCCTGGATCTTTGAAATTTGCCTTTCCTTTTTGAGAAGTTCCAAGATAATATCCAAGTCGATTCTTTTAGCCGAATTACTCTTGCTGTTGTCATCATCTACGATACCTGCCAATAATTTCCACCTTTTTGGTAATTTCTATATTTAAATAACACTTTATTAAAATTTTAATCAAGTAAATTTCTAAGGAAATGTAATGAACTCATGATTTTGCAAATCATACTGTCTAAGTTTAAAACTTAATTATGAGAATAATATAATCGGTTCTGATTGCCTTATAGAATTGTTAATGGAAAATTCGAATCTATAACGTACACAAGCGATGATGTTCTACTTAAAATTGAGGAAGACGGAATAAAATATCTGGATTTACAGTTTACTGGATTATTCGGAAGATTTCACCATACTACAATGGCAGCTAATATGTTAAGAAAGGAGGATTTCAAGGACGGTCTACCAAAACTTGACGGTTCCTCAATAAAAGGCTTCACAGAGATTCATGAATCAGACTTAATCATAAGACCCGATCCTTCTACTTATGCATCAATCCCCTGGATAGAAAAGTATCCAACAGCCAGGCTTATTTGTGACATTCTATCAGGTGGTGAAAAGAGAGCGTCTTACCTAGCTGATCCACGTGGAATTGCCAAGAACGCCGAAAAATATGTTAAAGAAAATGGCTATGAAATCTCCTACTGGGGACCGGAGGTCGAATTCTTTGTTTTTGATAAACTTCAAGTAAATACATTAACTTCTTTTCACAGCCAGAGCTATGAAATAACATCTCGTGAGGCACCTTGGTCAACAGAAAATGTTGGTTATACTCTCAGATTGAGAGAAGGATATCTCCCGAGTCCACCAGGAGATACTCTTATGGACTATCGTAACGAATGTGTAGATGTTCTCAGTACTAATTTTGGAATAATTTGTGATGCCCATCATCATGAGGTAGCAACGGCAGGACAATGTGAGATAGATATTCGGTACGATAGTCTTGTCAATACTGCAGATTCAGTTCAAAGTTACAAGTATATTGTCAAAAATATTGCAAAGAAGCATAATATGATAGCAACAATGATGCCCAAGCCAATCGCATTAGATAATGGTTCTGGGATGCATGTTAATGTAAGTCTCTGGAATAATGGAAAAAATCTATTTTATGACCCTAATGACAAATATGCGGAGCTCTCTCAAACGGCAAGATATTTCATTGGTGGAATATTGGATCACGCAAAGGCTCTAGCAGCCATTGTTGCTCCTACTACAAATTCGTATAGGAGATTAATCCCTGGGTATGAAGCGCCAGTTTATATTGCTTGGAGCACTGGTAACAGATCAGCAATAATTAGGATTCCTGCCCATTTCAGGGGAGAAAAGTTTGCGTATTTGAAAAGAATAGAATTCAGAGCACCAGACCCCTCATGTAATCCATATTTAGCTTTTTCTGCAATCGTTGCTGCTGGGCTCAGCGGAATAAAAAAGAGAATTGATGCAAATGATCCTAAAATAGAAGATCATGTTGATGCAGATATTTTCAAGATGACCGATGCTGAAAGAGAAAGACATAAAATAAGACAGTTACCGGCAAGTTTGAGAGAATCAATTGAGGAACTAAAATCCGACTCAGATTTCTTG
Organism: Nitrososphaeraceae archaeon; assembly: GCA_036557405.1. Lineage (GTDB taxonomy): Archaea > Thermoproteota > Nitrososphaeria > Nitrososphaerales > Nitrososphaeraceae > TA-21. Next base: position 29,205 of record DATBHO010000067.1, on the reverse strand, counting down.
AAACCAGTATTTGGTAAACAAGTAATTGAGCGTATTATCGAAGATGCTGCAAAACAACACATGGAGCTAGCTGTTCGCCCTCACCCACATGAATTTACCATGTACGCTGACGTATGATCAATCTTTTAATTGGGTCGCCTGTGTATTAGAGATCGATAAGTTATCAAAAACTAATCCTAATCCTAATCCAATACTCTGATATCATCTCTCGTCCATCATTATAAGTAAACGCTCCCCATTAATTCCTAGTCGGGGTGCTTTGATCGGAGGAACACCAGTCCAAGGTATAAATTCTGATCTACTGAGGAGGTTACAACCGACATCAGTAAGCAAGAGAATGGATAAAATCTAGACAATATGGTAGAATCACGATTTACCAGTTAACCTGTAACGGGTTTCTTGAGCAATTGCGAAATTGTTTGTTTAGTTTTTTTCTTATCGGTAGAAGTGCGGTTAAGTATCTAGTAATCCAAAGCTTCGATTTCTCAGCATCTTGAAGATGTGTTACCAAGTTTAGGACATCCATCCTATCGGGTTCATCAAGATTCATGTTGACCTTACGAATCCACCGGTCAAATTGCTTATCCCTATTGTACAAATCTCTCAAGCTGTACTCAGAAGTATGTAGCGAATCCCCAGTGGATAAATACTGTTTAGTGTACTCATCTGGTTTAGCGATATTAGCAGGAATTCGAACTGAAGATTCAATGGAGGGGATGGGATTCGAACCCATGACCACCTGCGTGTAAGGCAGGTATCATAACCACTAGACCACCCCTCCTTCGGTGTGAATACTATGTTAAACAAATTATAATATTTAGGGGCTATTTGAATTAATCAAGAAGTATCACATGTTTCTAAATTAAGTACTTTTTTTTTCTGTTTTATTCAAACTTTTATAAAACTGCATTGCTAATTCAATAAATATGTCATTTGGCGTCGATACACTAGGAGGTTTGAGTGAGAAATTAAAACAATTAGTAAACGAGACCCAAAATCATTACGAATCATTTATTGATGATAGTCAACTTTACAAAAAAGGAAAAATTGGTGATAAGGAATTTTTCGGAAAAATTGCAAAATTTATGATTTCACTCTCTGCACTCAATTTTCTTGCTATTAGAGTAATATTGGAAATGAAATCTGCAACAGATAAAGGGTCCTCAATAAAAAATCCAACTGGCGGAATTGCAGAGCCAACCCCTAGTACTGGATTTGGAGTCAATTCGTTTGTAGATAGTGGTGGTAGTATTGGAAGAAGTTCATCAGACAACGATCAATATCTACTACCAGAACCAGAAGTACTGACCGAACCAAAATTCAAACCAGTCGATATAATCATTAGACCTGAAAATAAAAAACAAAATTCAAAAAAGATTTGCATCAAATGCAAATCATCCATCCCGCTTGCAGCTAAATTCTGTCCCAAGTGCGGGAATTCGCAATAATTAAAACCTCGTATTGTTTTAAGATTATTATGGAGATGTTCAATGGGAGAGCTGCTACTGACGAATATATGTCCACACATTCACTTACCTTTTCAACTCCCGAAATGACACTAAAAAAATTTGCATTGTGGTTGGGCGATCAAGTTAATGTTCCTGGAAAAAACAAGACTGTGCCTCGATTGATGATCTATATTAATGATGTCGATAATCAATCAGACAAGACTGATTTTCTTCCAGATACTGATGAATCATTCAAGCCAAGTGGAGCAGTAACTGATATGTTTAAAGGACTATCCGAAGTTGCAGCTTCGAATAGCTGTTACAATTGTAATTACCTCCTAAAAGCAGGATCAAAATTCTGTCCTAAATGCGGATCAAAACAACAATAGCGGATTACTATGAGGATAAATCTTAAATGGCATTAACTAATCATGAGCATGATTCTTCTTGATCTTTTGATTATAATTTTCTAAATGCTTTAAATTAAAGATATAAACTTTAAAGACCATTGAATAGGAATCCAAGGATCGAATCCCGAGCGTTTGGTTTTCTTTTTATTAGTATTGCAATAGCAGTTCTAATAGGAACTATTTTTAACGAATTCTTATCGATTCATCATGTTCCAATTTATTATCAGCTAATCTCATGGGTAATGATATTTGCTTTAATTTTGGGAATAACATTTACGAAAATGAAGAATCTGTTTCAATCCATAAGAAACAGAATGAAAAACAGCATAAAATGGCCACTTCATGCAAAAATAATTAATGGTTTAAGCTGGGCAGGACCATTCTTAGCGATCCCTATGTTTCATTCACTTTCACAGTACCTCATTCTTTTAGGAATCGGTGCTGGTAACATTTCCACTTATTTATTGATTAGAAAATACAGCAAATATGATAATAAGGAGCAATTTATTGTTGGAATAATTGCTCTCTCTATGATCTCAGTTTTATTTTTCGTTGACGTGATTCTGGAATCAATTGTAGTTCAACATCATGTCTTAGCACTCTCTAGAATATTCGTCGCAATATCGTATGGCGTTGGGGGGATCTATGCGTTAATTGAAAGAGGATAAGTTTGCAATATGCATAATGAGTGGCGGTCTGGATTCACTTTGCGCTACAGCCTATGTTAAGAGCTACAAGAAATATGAAATAAAGATAATTACCTTTTCTTACGGACAAAGAGCTAAACGAGAGATAGTACAATCAAAAAAGCTTGCTAAAGCCCTGAATTCGGATGAACATCGCATAGTGGACATAAGTTTTATGAAAGAACTATATGGTAATTCAAACGTTCTAACTAATAATAAATTATCAATTCCCTCTAAATTCGATTATACTATTGTGGTGCCAATTAGAAATGCAATATTCATAACTATCGCGTCAGCTTGGGCATTTAGCGTGAATGCCGATTTCATCGTATTTGGTGCACACTCTGATGATTCCAATTATCCGGATTGCAGACCAAATTTTATTGAAACAATAACAAGTACCTTGAATCTTGGTGAGGAAGACAATATCAGGAGCGGAACTAAAAGAAAGATATCTGTATGGTCTCCCTCTTTAGAGGGAATAAGTAAATCCGAGCTACTGCAGTTGGGTCACGAAATACTCGGGGACACAATTTTTGAATCATGGAGCTGTTATTCCAATGGGAAAAAAACACATCGTGGCATCTTGCATTGTGGAGAGTGCGAATCGTGTATAAATAGGAAGATGGCATTTACTAAAGCAGGTATAGAGGATAAAACAATTTATGCAAAGTACTGAAAACAAGACAAGAGTTAGAGTTAGTGAGATATTTACAAGTTTTGAAGGAGAAGGAGTATTCGTAGGAAAGAAAACCTTGTTTATTAGACTGTCGGGATGTCATCTTAAATGCAGATGGTGTGACACCAAATATGCACTACCATTGGATAGTGGAACTGATTACGATCTAGATGAAGTCAAAGATCTAATAGTAAAGCAACTTCAACCATTCACTTACAAGGTAAATTTCACGGGAGGAGAACCATTATTACAAACTGATGCAGTGGTGCAATTAGCGGATTTCATAAAAAGCCATACACATCTTAGAACGTACATAGAATCATCCTGTTTTGATTCTGAATTGTTTAGTAAGATTCTGCCTTATATGGACATATGCAAGGTTGAATTCAAAACTGAAGATTCCAAAGTTGTCGAAGATGGGGAGTATGATGATTTGCTACGTAATGAATTTAGGTGTCTAGAACTGGCCGTCAAAAATAACAAGACTACTTACATTAAAATAGTAGTAACTAATTCTACAAATCTTGAAAGTTTCAAGAATTTGGTATATAATATCTCAAAGAAAATAGATCCGTCATGTATCACGGGTTTCATAATCCAACCTAGCTATGGCGTCGACGAGCCAACTGTTAATAAGCTTCTAGATACTTATGATATTGTACAGCCCATGTTCCCTGAGGTGAGGATTATACCACAGTTACATAAAGAAATCGGGGCAAGATGATTCAGAGTGAGAATGAAGAATATGAAAAAAACACCTTATAATAAAAGAAAGATTGAAAAACTCGTTAGGGAGTTGATAGTGCAACTCGGAGAAAATCCAGATCGCGAAGGTTTGCTGGGCACTCCTGAAAGAATGGCAGATATGTATGAAGAAATTTTTGCTGGTTATTGCATGAATTCTGAGCTCGAAATTAGTTTTAGTGAAGAAACTGATTCTATTATTGCTAAAGACATTCACTTTTACAGTATGTGTGAACATCATATGCTTCCTTTTTTTGGAAAAATACACATTGCCTACACTCCTTCAGGTAAAGTCTTTGGGATTTCAAAACTTGCCCGCCTAGTAGAAAAGTACTCCAAAAGATTACAAATTCAGGAAAGACTGACAAAGGAGATTGCAGACGAGATAATGAAAATGGGAGTAAAGGGAGTAACTGTCATTGCAGAAGGAGAGCATCTGTGTATGAAGATGCGCGGAGTCAGAAATGATAGTACTATTATTACAATAGCAAATCGTGGACTAGTTGACCAAAATGATGCACGAGCACATCTGTTAGCTCTGATATATGATTCTAAACCTAAAATACATACCGTATAGAAAAAAATCACAATAATCCTTATAAAAAAGGACTATTTCAATAGGTAGGAAGAATGACAAATACCATATTTAGACTACAATCGCACAAGTTCAGTACTGACAATATACAGACTACTTTAGTATGTTCAAAATGCGATGAAGTTTTCTCAAAGGAATTCCCATTGGACCTCGAAGGCCAGACAATTGAATTTAAATGTCCTGTATGTAATTCTGCTGGTGAAGCCGACCTCCCATATAAGAGTGCTGAGGAAAGGGAGGAGCTCGAAGAAGATTTTGATGAAGTGGAAGAAGAAGATGGTGGAGAAGAATTTGAGGAAGATTATTGATAGCCAGCGCTAGGACTACTATTACTTTAAGCTTACTACAAATAAATTGATAAATTTGCCATTTAGGAATTTAATCTGATACTATTTAGTACCAATCCTTGATAATTGAGCCAAAAATGCGGTTAACTGTATATCAGGATGTGATCCATGAGTTAAACGATAATCATATTCAGCTATTAAAGCAGCAAACTCTTCAGGATGCGCCAACTTTAATGAATACGCAGATTCATATGCATACTTTAGAAAATCAAATTCAGACATACCATACACTGCCGTTAATTCAAGTAATTTAACTCTGGCATCATTGAATTTACCTGATATAGCCAGTTTAATAATCTCATTTACCGTAGACCTTCCGGATAACCCTAATGATGCGACCACATTCGATTGGGTAATCGATCCCATAACAGATGCAGTTTGAAGTACGTTTATGGAGTGTCGCAAGTCACCATTTGTAGAATCAAAAATCTGAAAAATTGCTTTATCATCATACTTTATTCCCTCTTTTTTACATAATGATTTTAGGTAATCTTCTATGATCTCTTTTTCAATTCTCTTAAATCTAAAAATTGCACAACGACTTTGAATTGGCTCTATAATTTGAGATAAATAGTTACATATAATCACAAAACGTGTAGTTTCAGAACTATCTTCAATTATCCTTCGTAAGGCTGTCTGGGCTTCAGATGTCATTTCATCAGCCTCATCTAAAATTATTATTCTAAATTTTCGTACATCTCTCTCATTTGTCCTGATTTTGAAAACTGAAGCAAATTTCTTAACTCTTTCTCTGACCATTTTTATTCCCCTTTCATCTGATGCATTAAGCTCAAGCGTGTCTCTCCTCCAATCTTCACCTAGTAGCTGTCTTGACATACATAGAGCGGTCGTGGTCTTGCCAACTCCAGCAGGGCCCGTAAATAACAAATGCGGCATTTCAGCAGGTTCTTTCATTAAATTCTTCAGACTCTCCACGATTTCCTTCTGATTAACAATATCATCTAATTTAATGGGTCTGTACTTTTCCACCCACATTAAATCGGACAGGTTTTTTGTCTCTGCTTGTCGCATGCAACATGTTCGAACTTTCAGTTATATATTTAGTCCTCTCAGACTGTTTAAAAACAAGCTATTCGAAGACTATATTCCCCATGCCATCATCAATCACCATTTTTGCTCATAACGAATTTGAAAGCATAAAAAACACGTACCTTTTAGAATATCTCCTTGAAGAAACTAGGGTTACATTCAAGTCTGACGTAAAAATATCTGTAAATGAGATCAAAATCGATGCCAAGGAAGGCGACATCTTGCTTATAGCTAGATGGCTTACAAAGATTCTGTCGAAAAAAAATCTGATTGATGTTCAAGATAATGAAATATCAAGTTATGTTTCAAAGGCATTGAATAGGGAGCGAATATCAAAACCACATGACATATCAAGCGTAGATGTCGACTTTTACATAAGAATTAATGAATTTCTTGCAAGTCTTAAAGATAAAGAAAGAGAAAATCTGTTGGTATCCCTTAATTCCTTTGTGTTGTCCAGACTAGAAAAGATAGTAAAATTTGCAGCAGCTTCATCACTTTCTGCAGAAATGGAAGGAAAATTATCAGCAGAAGAAAGACAGCTATATAATTTGGTTAACAGTTCTTCATTGTCCTTTAAAGGATCGGTGTTAAATAAGTAAATGACTGAACAAAAACAACAGACCACATCCGCAATATCAGATGAATTAGAATCATTTCTACGTGCCTTTAAAGACAGGGATGGAAATTACAAGTATTTTGATAGAATAAACAACATGATGGCATCAAATAATACGTTTGTAGTAGTTGACTATATCGATTTAGACACAAATAAACCAGAGCTCACAAAATTAATTACCGATATACCCGATGATATGTTAGAAGCCTTTAACAAAGCCGTATATTCAATATTAAGAGAGATTCATTATGATTATGCTCAAGAGATTAAAGAAAAGATAAAAGTAAGAATAGGAAACTACTCGGTTCAAAAAGGCCTTAGAGAGATAAACGCAGATGTAATTAATAAATTGATAAGCGTTCCCGGGATGGTGGTCAGAACTTCTGAGATTAAACCGCTTGCGAAAAAAATAGCATTCACATGTCTAAACTGTAATACGCTAACTGAAGCACAGCTTAAAGGTTTAACGTTAAAGAAGCCTACAAGGTGCATTCAGTGTTCTGAGAAAGAGCTTGAAATGGACCCTGAAAATAGTTTTTTCACAGATTTTCAACTTGTCAGACTTCAAGAACTTCCGGAAGATTTACCCGCAGGTCAGCTTCCCCATTACGTAGAGGTTACTGTAATGGACGATCTTGTAGATCGTTGCAGACCTGGAGATAGGGTTTTATTGACCGGGATAGTCAGGATTGAACAGGAACAATCAATACAAGTAAGGACAAGTCTTTTTAGATTACGCATGGAAGGTAACAATATAGAATATCTTGGTGGACTTACTGGAAATAAAGATGGAAGAACAGTTGACAGAATATCTATAAGCAGCGAAGATGAGAAACAGATCATAGCTATCGCAAGTATGTCGGACGCCTATGATAAATTGATTGCATCATTTGCACCTCATATTTATGGGCATGAAATAATCAAAGAATCTATTCTTTTACTAATTGTAGGATCGATAACAAAGAAATTAGCTGACGGTTCAAATCGTAGAGGAGACATCAACATTTTTCTTGTTGGAGATCCAGGAACCGCCAAGTCAGAAATGCTAAAATTTGCTGCAAAAATTGCTCCAAGGGGCCTATATACATCCGGCAGAGGAACTACTGCTGCGGGATTAACAGCTGCCGTTATTCGTGATAAATCTGGAATCATGATGTTGGAAGCAGGCGCTGTAGTTTTGGGAGATCAAGGTCTCGTTTGTATAGATGAGTTTGATAAGATCAAATCTGAAGACAGGTCTGCACTACATGAAGTTATGGAACAACAAACTTGTTCCGTAGCTAAAGGAGGAATTGTTGCTACACTCAATGCTAGAACATCAATACTATCTGCGGCAAATCCTAAATATGGTAAATATGATCCATTTAGAAATATAACAGAAAACGTAGAACCACTTCCGATACCGTTACTGACTAGATTTGATATCATTCACGTGATTAGGGATACTGCTGAGGTTGAAAAAGATAGTCGAATTGCAAGTCACATACTAGAAATCCATAGAGACATACAACATGCAGCCCAACCTGCGATAGAAATAGATCTATTTCGCAAATATCTGGCGTATGCGAAACAAATAGAACCCAAACTAACTACGGAAGCAGTTGATATTTTAAGAAGATATTACATGCAGATGAGAAATGTTGATTCGGAAGGAATGATAACAGCAACTCCTCGCCAGCTAGAAGGTCTAGTGCGCTTAGCTACTGCTAGAGCAAGATTGTTATTAAAAGATAGCGTTGATCAAGAAGACGCTGACAGAGCTATATTCCTAGTTTCACAAATGTTAGAGACTGTAGGTATAGATGTCAATACGGGGAAAGTGGATCTAGGAGTTCTTCATGGAAAACCACTCAGCGAAACTTCAAAATTAAAAACATTTACAGATGTCTTTAACGGTTTATCAGGTGAGGACAAGAATGATGTTGAAGAAAAGAATTTCATTAATGAACTTGTGAAAACAGGAAAGTTCACCGAAGATGAAGCTAAAGAATTTATAAGAAAGGCAATGCAAAATGGTCAAATTTATGAAAGAAGAGCCGGATTCTACGCAAAAGCTTAGTAAAAGCAATACCATCATCCATATTTATCAACAATCTCGGGTATATTCCAACGAAGTTCTACCTTTACTAACAATATAACCGAGTCCAAAGCTATACAAGATGGCTATCCTCATTCTTTTCTAGCCCTTGAAAAATATTGCAGATGCTAAAGAGACAAGAACTTTGCCTAATGAAACGAATCTTAATTATTAACTTATTCTTTTGAGAATTCCAATATTACTAATATATTAAATGGAACGACTCAAAACAATCTTATGAGATGAAAGAATACTTAGATGAACTCTTAAAATTATTAAAATATGATTCATTATACCCACCACAAGAGCTTGCATTATCGAAAGGTGTTATGAATGGTAACAATATACTTGTAACGACTCCTACGTCAAGTGGGAAGACATTAATCGGCCTAATGGGAATGATAAACATTCTTAACAAACGAAAAAAAGTAGTATATCTTACTCCGCTAAAAGCATTAGCCACAGAGAAATTTAATGAGTTTAAGATAATTAAGAATTTGAGTTGTTTTGAGAATAGAAAAATAAAAATCGCAATCTCCACAGGTGACTACGACTCTTCTGGAAGCGAATTAATTGACAAGGATATTATTATTTTAACAAATGAAAAGATGGATTCAATTTTGAGACACGACTCAAACTGGATATATAATGTAGGTCTATTCATTATTGATGAAATTCATCTTCTTACTGAACGAGAAAGAGGTCCTACACTAGAAATCATACTGACAAAGATCAAATTGATGTCACAAAAACCCCAAATAATTGGAATAAGTGCAACTGTATCAAATTCAGATGAAGTTGGTGGATGGCTGACATGCGAATCCATTCAAAGTAACTGGCGGCCTACTGAATTGATAGAAGGAGTATATAATTATGGTAAAGTTACCATGAACGATGGTACAAATTATGAAATTGATAATATTGGAATTCCCGATAATTCAACTAACGCCATAACAAGTCTTGCAATAGATTCGATAACAAATGACGGAGGCCAATCACTTGTTTTTGCAGAGACTCGTAAACGCACCGTGTCGCTTGCCAAAAAGACATCGGAATTCGTGGGTAAATTTCTCGACAACTCTTCTAAACAGTTAGCTCAAAAAATTGGAGTGGAAATATTAAAGGAAGGAGATGATACAGAACTCAATAGAATACTTTCAAGCACAGTTGCAAAAGGTGTTGGCTTTCATCACGCTGGCTTAGGAGCAAAGAGCAGGCAAATTGTTGAAAAGGCATTCAGAACTGGTATAGTAAAAATTCTTTTTGCTACGCCGACACTAGCTGCAGGAGTTAATCTCCCAGCAAGACGAGTAATTATTACTAGCATTTTTAGGTATGATTATGAGTTTGGGGGCAATGTCCCTATGAGTGTCCTGCAATACAAGCAAATATGCGGACGTGCAGGAAGGCCAGCTTATGACAAATATGGAGAAGCAATTATAATTGCAGATTCAAGGACCAATCCAGAAGACCTTTACAATCATTTCGTATTGGGAGTACCAGAACCAATAGTATCTCAATTAATGGATGAAAGGGCCCTGAGGGTTCATGTTTTGGGAATTTTAGCTTCAAAACCCAAAATGTCGAAATCTGAATTACTACACTTTTTTGAACAAACATTCCTGTCTAAATATCAAGGAAGCCAAACCATTGGCTTTGAAATAGAATTCCTCTTGACTTTCCTAAGTGATGAAAAATTAATTATCATGAGAAATGATTTACTTATCACTACTAAATTTGGTAAACGCGTTTCCCTTTTATATATTGATCCAAAAACGGGAATTCAATTCAAGAAAAATTTAGATTCTTTTAAAGGTAACAAATATGATATTAATGATGTTAGTGCTAACAAATTCGAAAATAATGTAATAAATTTTTTATATTGGATTTGCGATTGTTATGATTTTTATCCCAAGTTAACATTGAGGCAAAACGAAACGGCATACTTTCAAAGGCTATTCGACAAACATAAGCTAGGTTCATGCGGACTATCAAATTATGACTATTCACTAAAGAATCTAGTTATACTGTTAGAATGGATTGATGAGTCAAGCGAAGCAAATTTGAATGAAAAGATTGGAGTTGAACCCGGTGACCTTCATAGGATGGTTGAAACCACATACTGGTTACTATATTGTCTTTATGAAATTGCAAAATTAATCGAAAGAAAAGACCTTTTACCGGAAATAAATATACTACGGTTAAGAATTAGACATGGTGTAAAATCAGAATTGATTCCACTAATACAACTTGAGGGAATTGGAAGAATTAGGGCAAGGTCACTATACAGAGCAGGAATTACCGAGGTAGCTATGATTGAAAAAATCTCAGAATCAAAATTAGGATCCATACCAAAAATAGGAGTTAAACTCGCTAAAAAACTGAAGAGCCAGATTAGGAATTAAAAATGAGAATCAAAACATATTTTTTATGATTACAAAGGTGATTTGATTTACTTTTAAATATTGTAATTTATGGAATTATTGTGTCTGCTGTTTCATTTTTGGTTACATTTATTACTACACCTGTTTTCATTAAATATCTAAATAAGAAAGGCAAAGTCGTGGTAGATTACCATAAGCCTGGAAAACCGAATGTTCCAAGGCCTGCTGGACCCGTCTTACTCATAGGGATAGTAATTTCTGAAATTGTATTATATTTTTTAATCCCGGACATAAAAATAATTGCTGTTCTATTAACAACAATTATCGCATTTATTATTGGATATATTGATGACTTGAAAACTATGCCAGGTTGGTTCAAACCTGCAGCTTTAATATTGGCTGCTATTCCAATAATAGTTTTAGGAAGTCATGGTAATTCTCTTGGATTGATATTTGATAGTGCATTCATACCTATCCTGTATATTCCACTTATTTTAGCCATAATACCGATAGTTGGTAATACAATAAACTCCATTGACGTGTTTAATGGTGTGGCCAGTGGATTTGTTATCATCACAATGATACCACTATTAGCAGCTGTTATTTTGTTTGGTAATATTAATGTGTTTCTCATGGGTTTGCCATTACTATTCGGCACAATCGCAATATACCAATATCATAAATATCCAAGTAAGATTTTTCTTGGGGACTCAGGAACATTGTTATTAGGATCAATGTACGCTGGTTTATCAATCGCAGGAAATTCGGAAATTATTGGGGTAATTGCTCTTTTACCGGCAGTAATGAATTCATTCTTGTTTCTTTCTAGTGTAAAAAAAATAGTAGAACACAGACAGGTCAAAACCAGGCCGGTCTCAATATCTGAGGATTTTAGGTTAGTGGCATCTAATGACCCTATGGCACCAGCAACACTAGTAAGACTTATTCTAGCTGGGGGTCCGTTATCTGAACAGGAAATAATAACGAAAATCTTTATATTAGCAACGTTTTCATCCGTTTTAGCATTTATTACAATAATTATACAATATTTTTTTACCAAGGGGATGATTTCTTTATGAGATTATTAGGTCTTTTTATGCTTATTTTTATCATGTGGATAATGATTGTAATAGTATCATATTTTTTGATATTCATAATCGGACCATTACATATCGATATATTTCACAATTCTTCTGATCGATTGATTTCCTCTATAATTAAAGCGTCATTGGCTATTGGACTAGTAGTTGTATTGATTTTAATGTTGGGCATACTCAAGACAAAGTACTTGCAAAAAACATTACTAAAAAAGTAGAACATTAAAAAATTGGCATTCATTATTTTAACTTTAGTGGATTAGATTAAATTAAATGAGAGTTATATCTTTGAAACTTTAATCAAATCTGTGAATCTCACTTCCATTCCGTACCTTTTTTCTTCATGTTTCATATGATTGTAAATCTTAAATAATTCAACAGCATTTCTAAAAAGATTGAACTTACCATTAATTTTCATTTGAATAAAATTGAATACAAGGGCGTAAATCTTAAACTTCTTTAGCACCTCTATTCTATAGGCATTAAAATCGTTAATATGTTTGATAAAAAATTGTGCGCACCATGTAGATGGAATAATTCCCTCCCCGAGAAGAGGATACACTGTCCCTATGGATTCACCAACGCCTACAGTTTTTCGACCATCAGTAAAAGGTTCTGAGTTCTTCGGAGGACTAATTCTAACAGGACGACCAACCTTCTTTATTATTTCACATTTATGTTGCTTTAAAAATTTGTCCACAAATACATTATTATTTTTTCGTTCATAATCACCAGCTCCAATGTGTGCATAGCCATTTTCTAATGGGAAATACCAAAAATAACCCTTCATTGAAGGAAAGGCTTTCAAGTAAAAATCATCAAAAGGAGTATTATCTTGATATTTCACTTTATACTGAATACATGGAATCCACATTTCATTTTGAGGACGTGGCAAATAATTACGGTGAAAGCCTGTTGAATCAATAATAAGATCAAATTCTGATTCAAGAGTCTCTTTCTTTGGGACAATTCCAAACTGGATTTTGGTACCTCTTGTCATATCTTTTAATAGCTTTAATTTGTCATAAGTAACCATTCCTTTCAATCCAATATTGATGCTGCTATCCTCTTTACTGGTTTGAGTCATATCTACCTTCATGCTTTTTCCTTCATGTAAAATATAGTTGTCAAAATTAAGGCCACATTCTTTAATCAAATCTTGCATTATATTATCACAGGTTGCCCATGCACAAACTGCATCGTGCTCTTCAACAGGCATTCTTTCAAATCCTTTCACCAAATTATCATGATCGTTGCTAAGTACATTCATAAGAAAAGCTCCTGCAACTCCCATTCCAACGACCGCTATCTTCATTTGGTAACGACAATTAATATATTCTTAAATAAAAATGTGATGTTTTTACTCCCCTACTCCATTTAATGTACTATTGTATGGTAAGTTATATTAGTAATTGAAAATAAAATTTATGCAGAAAAAGAAAATGTCTAAAAGCGTTCCAAGATACGCTAGAGTCGGGATGATACTACTAGTCATGGGAGCTATAATTGTAGGAATTGGTACCTACATGAGCAAAGGTTCCCTATCACTTTATGGATTAATTATGGCCATTTGCGGATTTATCCTCTATTTTGCAGCTTCAATTGCGTCCAGAAGGAAAAATATCCGTACGTAAGGAAATTCAGAATCTAGAATTTAGATACAAATTATTGAATGAGCATAAAGTGAATAACTAATTTTGAGAGAAGAATGATTTTTGATTAAACTTATAAATTGTAAAAAGCTATGGTATGCTGATTATAATTGGAAGGTAGCACAATAGAGAAAGAAGACAACTTTGATGATCTGGATAAGCCTTTTAATGACGACTCGGATTCCAAAACTGGAACTACCTCCGAAAAGGTCGATAGTGAAGATAATGAAAATTTCCCAGAGACTGATGGATCAGGATATGATAAAAACGAGGTTCAATCAGTTGATACTAATGTTAGCCCTGAAAATACTCAAACAGAAGCCGATAACCAAGAATCAGATTCAAAATTTTTTGCAATTAGAACAAGTGGTGGCCAGGAACACATCGTAGTAAATTTGGCGCAAAATAGGATAAATTCAAAGAAGATTCCTGTACGCTCCATATTATTACTTGATAGTTTTAAGGGCTACATAATTATTGAAGCGCCTAATTCCAATATTGCTTACGATGCACTTATCGGGGTAAGACATGTCAAAGGACAAATTCGCGGGGAATTGCCATACAAAGACATTGAAAGTTATCTAGTCAAAAGACCCGTGGTGTCGGAATTAAGCATAGATGATACAGTTGAAGTCATAGCTGGACCATTCAAATCAATGAAGGCCAAAATAACTAGAGTTGATTACGAAAAACAAGAAGCTACTGTGTTATTGTTAGATTCTCCATATCAAATACCTGTAACAGTGGATGCAAATTATCTAAAAAAGGCATCATAGAAACGGCCCAAAAACTATTAAATTAAAGAACATAAATAAGATTGGTCTTAGATGGAACAAAAAAAGTCTATTTCTGCTCTTGTAAGCGGTGGAGAAGCTAGTGCTGGGCCTCCCCTTGGACCTGCTTTGGGCCCTATGGGTATTAACGTATTGCAAGTGGTTAATACGATCAATGAAAAAACCAAAGAATTTCATGGAATGAAAGTACCAGTAAAAGTGGAGGTTGATCCAGACACAAAAAATTTTAACGTAGAAGTTGGCGTACCTCCGACTACAGCTCTCATAGCGAAGGAAGCCAATATATCTAAAGGATCTGGAACAGCTGGAAAGGAATTTGTTGGAAATATTTCCATGGATGCAGTTGTAAAAATAGCCAAAATGAAAATTGATATATCGTATGCTACAAGCTTAAAATCAAGCGTAAAGGAAATTATAGGTTCCTGTGTAAGCAGTGGGATTACAGTTGAGAACAAACCCGCAAAAGAAATCTATTCAGATCTCGTGGCAGGAAAATTTGATCATTTAATAGTCTAAATTTAAATATTTTTTCTTGTCGTAAGTTTAAATAACCCAAAATTAGATTTTAAATTAAAAATTAGGAGATATGATATAATATATGTCAATTCAACAAGGTTCAGCAGGCGGTATGCCTGTGTTAATTTTGAAAGAAGGAGCAACTCAGACTAAAGGACGTGACGCACAAAAAAATAATATGGCTGCGGCAAAATTGATTTCTGAGGTTCTAAGAACCTCCTTGGGTCCACGAGGAATGGATAAAATGTTGGTTGATGGACTAGGAGACGTAACAATAACCAACGATGGTGCAACTATACTAAAGGAAATTGACGTTCAGCATCCGGCTGCAAAGATGATGGTAGAAATCAGTAAGGCCACTGATAATGAAGTGGGTGATGGAACTTCATCTGTAGTAGTCTTAGCAGGTGCATTGATTGAAAAAGCGGAGGAATTAATCAATAAGGATGTTCATCCAACTATTATTGTTGATGGGTATAGAAAGAGTGCATTAAAGAGCATTGAATTTTATAATAATCTGGCGCGAAAAATAGATGGAGGAGACAAATCCGAACTAATTAAAGTAGCAAAGACATCGATGCAGACCAAACTTGTTTCAAGGGAATCCAGTGAATTGGCAGAATTAGTTGTCAATGCCGCCTTACAGGTGTCGGAACGAAATGAATCTGGTTATAGTGTCGATATAGATGATGTCAAGGTTGAAAAGAAAGCAGGAGGTTCATTACGCGATACCAATCTAATAGAGGGAATTGTACTTGACAAAGAAGTTGTTCACGGCGGAATGCCAAAGACAGTTGAAAAGGCAAAGATTGCACTTATCAACTCTGCCTTAGAAATAGAGAAAACTGAATTTGATGCCAAAATCAACATTAGTTCACCGGATCAAATGAAGATGTTTCTTGATGAAGAGAATAAAATGCTAAAAAGCATGGTAGACAAGATTATTTCATCAGGTGCAAATGTCGCTATTTGTCAAAAAGGCATAGATGATGTTGCTCAACATTATTTGGCCAAATCTAACGTTCTGGCAGTTCGCAGAGTTAAAGAAAGTGATATGACGAAATTGTCCAGGGCAACAGGTGCTAGAATTGTTAATAATCTCGAGGACCTGAGCTCAAAAGATCTTGGTTCCTCTGATTTCGTAGAGGAGAGAAAAGTTGAAACTGATAAATGGGTTTTCATCGAAGGATGTAAAAATCCAAAAGCTGTTACTCTTCTTATCAGAGGAGGTTCACAGCGAGTCGTTGATGAGGCTGAACGCGCAATACACGATGCATTAATGGTTACTAAAGATGTCATGGAAAAACCAGCGATAGTTGCGGGAGGTGGATCACCAGAATCTTATGTTGCAGGGAAAATAAGAGAGTGGTCTTCTACATTGTCTGGAAGAGAACAATTAGCAGCAGATAAATTTGCTGAATCCCTTGAAGTTATTCCACTCGCGTTAGCAGAAAATGCTGGGATGGATCCAATAGATACGCTGACAGAACTACGTTCCAAACAAACAAAAGGCTCCAAATGGAGTGGTATTGATGCAAGAAGTGCGAAGATCGTAGATATGTCCAAACTAGATATTGTAGAACCACTTAGTGTTAAAGAACAAATTATTAAATCTGCAACAGAAGTTGCATCCATGATTCTTAGAATAGATGATGTAATAGCTTCAAGTAAGTCTGGAGCTGGCGGTCCTCCTGGTGGCATGCCTCCTGGTGGCATGGGTGAAATGTAAACAAAAAATATCATATTCTCATTTTTTTACACTTTTTTTAACTCTACTTCAATGACTTCCTTAACCCATTTACCAGTATACTTGATTTTTTCCAACCTCCTCAGATAATCATACCAGGAAATCTCCCCATAACGGCTCCTCCATATCTCATAATGTTCCTTGAGTGATTGTGATGCCTCGTAATGATATTCACAATATTTTTCCTTAATCGCCTTCCTAACACATAAGATGCATCTTGCTTCGGATTTTACAGTCATTAGATTATTTCAGATAGTAGCCACTTCATAGCATTTGCGTCGTATGTATATATCATAAATTGTCTTTTTGATCCAAGATTTTTGATTTCTCGATGAATTGGGTCTATAAAATGTTCTATTTTATCAATTGCATACTCAAACTGTGGACCAATTTCACTGGTTAACAAAAAATCCAACTTTGAATTTATGTCTGCTGATATTCCACAAAAAGATAATGTAATTTTAAACGCCTTTCTACCTCTCCTACGTTTCATTTCTTTAAACAGGTACTTAATTTTCTGCCAATTATCAAACCCAAGTGATTGAAAAAAATACTCATCATAAGGAGCTGGAAACTCGATATTTAGCAGACTTACGTATTTGGACTGTTCAGTCAAAATTTTTTTTTCATCGACCTGAGAAAACTTTGAAAGAGTATTATAAATGACTTCTATTTCAAAAGGTGATATTCCAAAATATTCAATTTTAATCATATTATTCATTTTAGACCACTTGGTGAATTGCAAAGGATTAATCTTTTGCTCCAAATCAATTTAATTTTCTTGCGAATTTCGGTAGATTTTTAAGTGTACGGTAGTAAAATTTCGTCGACGATTTGAGCTCAATTAATATTCTTGAGAGAGATAATAATCATATAGTTGTTGAATTTATTGATATTCCAAGACAGTATGTTAATGCGTTAAGAAGATTATCTATAAGTCAAGTCCCTACTTTTGCTGTCGATGATGTGGTAATACTAGAGAATTCATCTGTTATGCATGATGAAGCTATCGCTCATAGACTGGGACTAATTCCTTTGCGTACAGATCTTGAGAGATTTGTAATGCCGCATCTATGTGACTGTAAAAGCACCCTTGGGTGTTCAAAGTGTAAAGTATTACTTGTTCTTGATGCTGAATCCCAAGACAAGACTAAAGTAATCACTTCTGCAGATTTAATATCTGAGGATGAAGTTGTAAGACCTGTCAATAGTGAGATTCCAATAGTAGCGTTAGCCCCAGGTCAAAAAATAAAGTTTGAGGCATATGCACGATTAGGAACCGGAAAAAGCCATGCAAAATGGCAACCAACCTCAGTGGCAGTCGTAAAAGATGGCAAAGGGGAAGATGATTCTATACTTGTGATTGAATCCAATGGGGCATTAACACCTGAGGAGATTGTACTGGAAGCGGCGAAAATTCTAGGCTCAAAAATCAAGGAGCTTGAAAGTGCGATACAATCGCTATCATTACCGAATGTATAGGTATAGATTTATTTGGGGTTTAAGGATAGCGAGAATATTTCATGTTTCCTGATACTTTAAGCAACACGATTTGGACTTTGAGAATTGCTTTAAAGAAAAATAAAGTTCCGATATGGAAAGCAGTCATAAGAGAGCTTTCAAGGTCTAGATCTAATAGAAGGGAAGTTAACGTTGGTCAATTGGCACATGTTACTAAAGATAAAGAAGTTGTGATAGTACCAGGAAAGATATTAGGCTCCGGTGAAATAAGTCACAAGCTAACCGTATGGTGTTTCAATATTTCAGAAGTAGCTACAAGAAAGATACTTGACTCGGGAGGTAAAATAATCCCACTTGACAGTATGATAAAGAAATATCCAGATGGTAAGGGGGTAAGAATAATTGGTTAAACAACTTGTTGATCAAATACAAAAACCTAAAGAAATTTTAACCATAGATGCAAAAGACTGTATTGCAGGGAGAATTTGTTCTCATATTTCAAAACTTTTACTCAAAGGCCATCATGTTAGAGTGGTCAATGCAGAAAAGAGTATGATTTCAGGCAACAGGTACAAGACTATCGAAATTTATAAAGAATTTTTGGAAATTTCATCTGCCACAAATCCCATACACGGTCCATTTCATCCAAGAAAGCCTGATAAAATCCTCACAAGGATGGTTAGAGGTATGTTACCAAAGAGAAAATCTAGTGGGATAACGGCACTAAAGAGACTGAGAGTCTATATCGCAGTACCACCAGAACTCAAGAATACGAAGCTTGAAACGTTTGAAGATACTAAAATTAGAAAGCCATCATCATATTTTATTAGTCTTGGTGAATTAGCGAAACAAATAGGTTGGAATGGGTTAGATACTTATGAATAAAATAGATCTTTATCCAGGCCAAAGAAAATCAAGTAGGGCTGTAGCAACAATTTCAAAGGGGACAGGAAAAGTAAGGATAAATAACATACCTGCAGAATTATTGAATTCCGAAGTAGCAAGGGAGTTAGTACTTGTTCCCCTTAAATTAATTGGTGATTACAGAGATAAGGTAGATATTAGTGTCAAGGTTCATGGAGGAGGTTTCATGGGGCAAGCATTTGCAAGTACTGTTGCAATATGCCGAGCACTAACAGGTGCTGGAAAGGGTGGAAGAGACCCAAAAGATCATCCATTTGCAAAAAGTGTGCGCACAGAAATTCGTAAACGAATTACAGAATTTGATAGACACTTATTATCAGGCGATCCAAGACAAACAGAATCAAAGAAATTTGGTGGATCTGGGGCAAGACGTAGAAAACAAAAGTCATACCGTTAGATTTTCTCCTTAATTTATTTTTAGCCTTGGCGGCCTTTCAATTTGTTTTTTACCATCGAATTATGGGCAATCGTATTGGATAGGATTTTATCTTCTTACTACATCCTTCCGATCAGGAGAAATATAAAATTCTGTTAAATTCTTGTCATAACATATACCACAAATATATCCAGGAATCTTCCACTCTTCCATTGGTTTGTATTTAAAGGTTAATTTGTTACCACATAACACACATTTTAAATCATTCTTATCCATTACTGTGAATCCAATCTAGAGTAAATTAAAAGTTGTGAAAGAACATTCAAGCATTATAATCATTTACAGAACTGAATCTACGAGTAAATCGCAAATGTCTTATCAAGCAATATTTTAAATTAGGATTTTAAAGTCAACATAACAATTACAATGAATGCTAAAGAATCATATTATAAGGTATTCGATCTTGTTGAAAAGCATCATAAATGGTTTAAATCCGCTATTCCTTTAATTGCGAGCGAAAATATTCCAAGTCCTGCTGTAAGAGAAGCTATAGTATCAGACTTTGGAAATAGGTATGCAGAAGGATGGCCAGGTGAAAGAGTCTATGCTGGATGTATTTACATTGATGAAGTAGAAATAATTTGTAATGAATTAGCAAAAAAGGTATTCAAATCTGAATTTGCTGATTGTAGAGCTACTTCGGGGGTTGTTGCCAATCTTGCAATATATTCAGCCTTTTCTAATCCGGGAGACTATATGCTAGCTGCATCTATTCCCAGTGGAGGGCACATTTCTCATGGTAAAAGAGAACATTCAGGAACAGCTGGTCTAGTCCACGGGCTCAATATAGAACATTATCCATTTTCAAAGGAAGATATGACAATTGATGTGGACACTACTAAGAAGAAGGTCACTGAAATGGTCGCAAACAGCAAGAAGCCTGCAATTGCAATGTTTGGAGGAAGCCTTTTTCTTTTTCCTCATCCTGTCAAAGAATTGGCAAATTTTATGCATGATAATAATATTTACATTAATTATGATGGAGCGCATGTAGCGGGATTGATTGCTGGAGGAGAATTTCAAGATCCAATTAGAGAAGGCGCAGATTCCATGACGATGAGCTCCCACAAGACTCTCTGGGGTCCACAAGGAGGAATTATTGTCTCATCAGAAAAATATGCAGATAATATCAAGAAAGCTATTTTTCCCGGAAATACAAGCAGTCATCATCTTCATCACGTAGCAGGTAAAGCTATAGCTTTAGCAGAGTCATTAGAGTTTGGAAGAGAATATGCAAAACAAGTTATAAAGAATGCAAAAACACTTGCTGAGTCACTTGCAAATTTTGGTTTTACAGTTCTAGGAGAAAAACGCGGATATACGGAATCACATCAAATGGCTGTAGATGTTTCGAAGTTTGGGGATGGAGGGACGATTGAAAAGGAATTAGAAAAGGCAAACATTATTCTTAACAGACAACTATTGCCTGGTGATATCAAATCTGGTAAACATTACATGCATCCAAGTGGAATAAGAATAGGAGTACCTGAAGTAACTAGATTAGGAATGAAAGAAAGTGAAATGAAAGAGATAGCATCTTTTATCAAGCAAATAGTAATAGACAAGTCAGATGCTGAGAAAGTAGGCAGCTCCGTATCTGAGTTTAGGGAACAATTTCAAAAAGTACAGTATGCATTTGAAAATTCAACAGATGCTTATGAGTATATAAGAATTAGAACTTAAAATTTATCAGGATGCGCTTTTCTGGTTTTCTACGCATTTTTTGAATTCGCAGTTGAAGCTTGTACACATGAATCTCAAATTTATAGCAAATTTGCAACTTGTTTAATATTTTTTACCTGATGTATAAACTTCTTAACCAACGTGGCATAGAAAATCTAAATTATATATTAATATTTAATACATTAACCTAATTTATCCAAAGGTAAGTAAAATATTCTAGTTAAGTTTGTAATTAAATCTAGATAATAATGCAAAAAACTGCCAATTAATTAAGAAAACTATTAAAAAAAAAGATAGTTATATATTTATTTAGCTATATGAAAGAAGTGGTATCGAATTATTGTAATATATTAGTTTATTTACCATCAATTTTAGCTAGAAATAATGAACAAGAAACAACCAGTGAAAACGATCTTTCTTTTGACATCATTGATGACCTTGACCTTTGGAGTGTTGTTTGTAGGGACGGGGGGACAAGTATATGGTAAAAATATTTGGACTGGCGATAAGACAATGGAAGAACTTGTAAAAAAAATAGACAAGGGTAAAGTAAATGATGATAGCATGAATTGGAATAATTTTAAAAATTCCAAAGTTTTCAAACAAGAAGATGGAGAAACAAAAGAGTGTATAGAAAAGAGACAGGATCTTTCAAATAATCTAGCAGATTATGAAGTACTTCATTGCTTTAAAGACTCTGATTACGGTTATAAAAATTAAGATCCAAAAATAGCTTCAATTTTTTTTACCTTCTTTCTTTTTATTATATGTAATTACAGATTTACCAAAATACAGTATAGAAAGTTTTATTATGAAATAAAGGCATATTTACAAGAAATCACATATATTAGACAGAAGTAAATCAATAATGTTAATTGTTTGCAAATATACTAGTGCCTGTTGATGGGTCGGATAATTCTTACAGGGCTCTAGATGCTGCATTACTTCTTTCAGAAAAATTAGGCTCAAATGTTACTGTAATTCATGTGATGGAAGAAGTTCCGATAACACATATTGGATCAGAAAAACTGTTAAAAGAATTTCTTGAAGCTTATAGAAAGGAAAATCAAGACATACTTTCAAAATGTTCAGAAATTGCTACTCAAAAAGGATTGACTATCAATACCTTTCTTCTTGAGGGTAATCCTGCTTCCGCAATTTTGAATTTCAGCAAAAAAGAGAAATTTGATCTTGTGATAATGGGAAGACGAGGATTGGGAAAGTTCAAGGAGTTGATACTAGGCAGTATCTCAAGCAAGATTGTCCATCACTCTCCAACTGCAGTTTTATTAATAAGGTAATGCTAAATGTCTGCGAATTATATTTTTAATCTATATCCATCTTTGATAACTGTCATTACAATAAAACAGATGATCACCACCACAATATGATGATGAGAAAATGTCTACTGATCTTGATTTTACATTGACTGAAAAAGCAGGCCTTTACAAGGCCGTCTTTTCTCGCAGAGATGTTAGATCTCACTTTATCGACAAAAAGATCCCAGACGACGTGCTAGTTAAACTTCTAAATGCGGCCCATCATGCACCATCGGTTGGCTACTCGCAACCCTGGGATTTTATTCTAATAAAGAATAAAGGTACAAGATTAAAAGTTAAGAATTCATTTATTCTTGAACGAGAAAAATCTATCTCTTTGCTTGATAACGATTTAGATAGACAAGATAAATATACTAAATTAAAATTAGAGGGTATTTTGGAATCTGATATTAATATATGTATAACCTACGATCCTGAAAGGTTTGGACCTTTTATTTTAGGGAGAACTTCAATTCCAGAAACGGGAGAATATAGCGTTTGCTGCGCTATACAAAACCTGTGGTTAGCTGCTAGGGCAGAAGGGATAGGGGTAGGTTGGGTAAGCATACTCTCAATTGAGGATTTACACAACATTCTAGGAATACCTAACCATGTTAAACCAATTGCATACCTTTGTTTGGGATATGTAAATAAATTTGAGGATAGACCAGATTTAGAAAGAGCAGGCTGGCTAAAAAGAACGATACTTTCCAAAGTAATTCACTTTGAGGATTGGAATAATTCAGAGCTGAGTATCTGGAACAATACGAACAAGATGATACGGAATTTGGATCGAAGTTCGGATGTCTAATATCGGCGTTAAATAGTAATATCCATAATAAAAAAATTATTTATATATTGAACCTACAAGAAGAGCTCACAAATACATTGGAGTATTTTGTAACAAATACTAAATACATGTCATGAGAAAGTAAATCGTTCTTGGATTGGCAGAAAGAAAGAAAGTTAAAAAAATTCTAATTCACCATTCAGGAAATTCCGTTTTGAATCAATACCTAATACGCTAAAATCGTTAGGTCCTGGATTAATTACAGGTGCTTCAGATGATGATCCATCAGGAATAGCAACATATTCACAAGCTGGTGCAAAGTTTGGTCTTGGAATGTTATGGATGGCTCTATACCTATTACCAATGATTACGGTCATTCAAGAAATGTGTGCCAGAATTGGACTATTAAGTGGAAATGGTTTGGCTGCTCTCATAAAAAACAAATATTCCACAAGAATTGTTTATCCCATATCAAGCCTCCTTATAATTGCAAACACAATAAACATTGGTGCTGATATAGGAGCCATGTCTGCATCAATTAAGATCTTGTTTCCTCAAATTCCAGTTGTGGTAACATCATTGCTCTTTTCAGGGATTATAATAGCCTCAGAGATTATGATTCCTTATGACAAGTATGTTATTGTACTGAAGTACTTGGTACTTTCACTTTTTGCCTATGTCATAACAGCCATTATTGTAGGAGGTAATGCCGAAGAAATTTTTCTTGCAACTGTAGTTCCTCACATAACTTTTACTTCGGATTTTGCAGTTATGTTTGTGGCTGTTATAGGCACAACTATATCACCTTGCCTCCTTTTCTGGCAGGCATCTGAAGAATCTGAAGAAGATGTAGCAAGACACAAGATTAGAGAGATAGGGAAAGGCAGACCCAATGTAACTCGAAAAGAAATGAAGCTCATGAAAAAGGACATATGGATTGGTATGTTCTTTTCCCAGTTTATTATGTGGAGCATAATATTGACCAGCGCCGGTAGTCATTACACAAACAGTGTAAATGACATTCAAACTGCAGATGAAGCTGCACGTGCACTTGAACCATTAGTCAAAACATTTCCTCATGCAGGTCAAATAGCTAAAGTAATATTCGCACTTGGAATCATCGGTACAGGATTACTCGCAATACCAGTCCTAGCGGCATCATCGGCGTTTGCACTATCAGATACTTTTGGATGGAAAGAAGGTTTAGAAAAGAAATTTAGGCAAGCCAAATCTTTCTATCTGATAATTGTCGCTTCTACTTTGGTTGGTGTTTTTATCACATTCTCCAATGTTAATCCAATTCAAGCTTTGATACTGGCAGCTGTCATCAATGCAGTGGTAACAGTACCTATTCTGTTTTTGGTAATGAGGATTGCTAATGATAAAAAAATACTAAAAGATAGAACCAATAGTCGATACTCTAACCTAGTTGGGTGGGCTACTTTTACAATCATGACAATTGCTGTTGTTATTATGGTATTTAGTTTCGGTAACGTTTTGTGAATCAATGAATAACTGAGAGAGTTGTTACTTTATATTTACAATAACATTAGCAGATTTTCTTTGCTCAACCATCTTTGTTTCTAATATGTTTATCAAGGACTTTCTTTATTGTTTCAGTAACGATGGGAAGAATTCTAGGATCATCTACTTTTGGTATTATATAATCATCTCTAAGATGAACCTCTTCAACTATACCTGCTATTGCATATGCTACAGACACGAGCATAAACTCACTCAGATTATTGGCTCTAAGATCCAGCAAGGCTCTCAATATTGACGGAAATACAACTGCATTGTTTATCTGATTTGGAAAGTCAGATCTACCTGTTGCAACAATTCTTGCACCATATTCCAACGCGTATTTTGGAAGTATTTCAGGATCTGGATTACTTAGGGCAAATACTATTGGATCTTGATTCATGGATTCTATCATTCGTTTATTCAAAATACCCGTCTTTCCAGAAACGCCAATAAATATGTCTGATTTACTAATCACATCTTGTAAACCTCCATTCGACTTTCTAATATTTGTGTTAACGGCTATTTCCTTCTTGTATGGATTCTGACCATCTATATCCACTCTTCCTTCATATATCGCACCTTTAGTATCAACAACAATAATGTCCTTACATCCTGCAGTTTGCAAAATTTTGAATATTCCATACCCCGCTGATCCCGAACCTGATATAACTACACGTACTTCCTGTAGTTGCTTCTTTACCAACTTCAGTGCATTTAAGAGTGCCGCGAGAGCAATTATGGCAGTTCCATGTTGATCATCATGAAAAATCGGTATTGATACTTCTTTACTTAACCTTTCAACTATTTCTAGAACTTTCGGTGATTCGATATCTTCTATATTTATAGCACCAAAATTTGGTTGTATTATTTTAACAAATTTGATTATCTCTTCTTTATCTTGCGTGTTAATGCATAGTGGAATTGCATTTATATCTCCTAACGCTTTGAATAAGACAGATTTTCCCTCCATTACTGGCAGTGCACCTTCCGGACCGATGTTGCCCAATCCAAGAACTCTTGTTCCATCGCATACTATCGCTACATTATTCCATTTTGATGTATAATCATAAACTAATTTCTTATCATTACCAATTTCTATGGCTACATATGCTACACCGGGTGTATAAATTAGACCTAGTGTTCCCTTTTCTACAGATGCGTTGTCTAAAGAAACCCTGCTTCGAATTTCGGTTTTTCCCCTCAACATCCTATGAAGGCTAATCGCATCATCTTTTAGTGTCAAATGTATTCAATTGTGAATTCAATTATATTTTATTTTGTTTTTTAGTGCATCCCGCTCACTATGTTTATCTAATAGCGAAATATTGTACGAATCGGATTCAGATTCGGGCTCCCCCCCTCTGTCAAGTTATACATATTTTATAAATCATAATTTTGAACTTTCACAAGTGTCTACTCACAAAGTATCAATGAGAAATAAGCGCATGAATAAGGCAGAATTGGAATTACAGTATATTGTTAGAGGGCAAACCCGAAATCAGCAAGAAGGTGAAAGAAAAATCACCGACACTATTGAGCATGAAATCGAGTGTCCAAGGTGCTATAATATTATGACCCTATGCTCAGATTTTGATAGTCTCTATTATCTTTGTGAAGAATGTGATTTCTCCTTGTATACATTAAAGTAATTCTAGCAGACAGTTATTTTAGCATTAGAACGATCAAGTCTGATGGTAGTATCAGCATAATCACGCTTTGAATGAATCGTATGCTTGAAGAAAAGGGCTATTTCAAGTACAGACCATATTTCCAATCAGACAAGTCCATTTCTTTTATGAATGAAAGCAATATTTCCTCCAAGACTTGTAGAATTTCATTTCCTTTTTGAATATTTGCCTTTTGAGGAGCACCAGTGGCTCCAGTCCGAGTTAATTCGTCAAAATTCCAAAATATTCTAACATTTTCAGGTAATCTTGGTATAACTTCCTTTGGTGCAGAGTTCATATTTACTAGCTCTGGGCGAATTGCAAGAACTGCAGAAGTTTCTGCTTCACCGCCATGACCAAGTCCGTTCCATACTTCAAAAAGATCTTTTCTTAATTGACCCACTAGAATCCACCAAGACTCCAGACATGCTATTACCATCTCAGGATGTTTATGCTTAATAGATCTGGCTGCAATCTCTATCGGTCCAATATTTCCATCATGACCATTTATTATGAGTACTCGTCTTATCTTGTTTTGAATAAGACTTGAAAGAAGATCGGAAATTATACCTACCAGGGTTTCAGGATTAATACTCATAGTCATCTGAAATTGGTCATGATGCAAACT
This sequence comes from Nitrososphaeraceae archaeon, assembly GCA_036557405.1. Classification (GTDB taxonomy): domain Archaea; phylum Thermoproteota; class Nitrososphaeria; order Nitrososphaerales; family Nitrososphaeraceae; genus TA-21. The sequence goes on along the minus strand of DATBHO010000067.1, from coordinate 1,928 downwards.
GACTCCATATGGAATTGCAGGAAGAACGATAACATTATTTGCCTTAGTAGCAAGTCTTTTTGCAATTTCTGTAGGTAAAATAAAATCTGATCCAAATGGCAAATGATCTCCGTGGTTTTCACAGGCACCAAAAATTAGAATGGCAATAGTTCTTTCATTTACCGCTTTCTTTACTTCTACGGCATTCATTTCTTCAATAAAACCTGTTGACCTTATTTCCACAGTGGCTTTTTTCATATCCTAACAGATAGTAATGCAATCTTTTATAAAATATTCAATCGTTCAGTTCAGTTAGTAGATAAGTAGCTCATTAATTCTCAATTACAATTTGGTCCACAGAAGAATGACGTTACATGTACTTGTACTTCATTGTTCCTATCTTGTTCTCATTGTTATCGTTAAAGCAGAGGTTCAGACAAAGATGTAACATATCGCTAGTGATATTGTTTGACGGTGTTGTATCTATTTAAACCCATAATATCATAGTATATCCATGGTTAACGCATATGTATTGATTTGTTGTGACCTTGCTTCATCAGATAAAGTAGTTGAAAATTTAGAAAAAATTGAAGGTGTCCAGGAAGTTTCCCCAGTATCTGGTGTTTACGATATTGTTGTTAGAATATCTGCATCAACGGAGGACGAGTTGAAATCTATTTACATGAATATCAGAAAGATGAAGAGAGTACTAACTACAATAACGTTAATTGTTTCTAAAACAGTGTAAGAATACACGTTTATTAATCACCTTTTAATTATATTTTTTTGTGCAAGTTATTGAAAGTGATACTGAATCAAGGATTGCAACATTAACTGAAGGATTAAATAATGAATTAAGAATTAAATTACAACATTTACTTAAACACAGTAAAGAAAATGCACTAAACCTATTTGAATATCTACAATCATTTAAAAATGAAGTTAATCCGTCCTTAAGTTATCAAGTAATAGTAATTCGAGTTCTTGTAGGCATAAGTAAATTTCATAGTCATAAATTGTATAAAGAAATGACACAAGTTGATATTCTTCTATATTTGAATTCTCTTAGAAAAAATGAAACAACAGATCCGCTTCATAAATGGGTCGGGACATACAACATGTACAAAATGTATCTTACGAGGTTTTTCAAATGGCTTTATTATCCACAACTTCTTCCTAACGAAAGGCAAAAACCAGAATGTGTAAAAAATATTCTTAGTTTAAAAAGAAAGGAGAAATCTATATACAAACCAACAGATTTATGGACTTCAGATGATGACATTCTTTTTCTAAAATTTTGTCCATCTAAACGAGATCGTTGTTATCATGCAATGTCAAGAGATCTATCTTGTAGAGCCCATGAACTTTTGAAATTAAGAATAAAAGATGTTGTTTTCAAGACAGCTGGAGATAAACAATATGCTGAGGTTCTTGTAAACGGTAAAACAGGTCAACGAACATTACCGTTGATTAACTGTATTCCTTACCTAAAGGATTGGTTAGATGATCATCCGCAAGCTGGAAATTTTAATTCCATACTTATATGTGGTTTTGGTAAATGTTTTGGAAGAAAAATGCAAACTCAATCAATTGCATCGACCTATAGATATTACAAGAATAACTTCTTTCCAAAATTGATTAATAATCCCTCCGTCTTACCTGCCGACAAAGTCAAAATAAAAGAGTTATTGAAAAAACCTTGGAATCCATATATTAGGCGACACAGTGCATTAACCGAGAAGTCAAAAATATTGAAAGAGCATGTCTTACGTCAACATGCTGGTTGGACACCCAACTCAATTATGCATCAGAGATATTTGCATTATTTTGGTAATGAATCAAGCGAATCCTTATTGGAAGCCTATGGTATTATTGTAAACAACAATGAAATTAATGATAAATTAAAACCAAAACAATGTCCTAACTGTAATGAACCGAACAAAATAGAT
>DATBHO010000066.1:0-4068 GCA_036557405.1 Nitrososphaeraceae archaeon | reverse complement strand
TATACTAAGAGAAAACAAAGAGCACCTTGTGGCCTTAAGAGCATATCAAAGAGGCATGGTTATGCACATACTTCGTTATATAGATGAGATTAGACCAGTTGAAGATATTAAAGAGATCTCTGAAGCAACTCCTGCCAAAATTGATAATAAAGAATTGGAACTAGGACGGCTTCTAGTACAGAATCTCAGTTCTGAACAGTTTGACATTTCTCAATATTCTGATTCATATGCAACAGAGCTGGAAAAGTTAATCGAGGCCGAATCAAAGGGCAAGACCTTTACTATCACAGAGGAAACTGAACCAATGGCTGAAACAAAAGATCTCGTTGCTGCCTTAAAGGCAAGTTTACAACAATCTACAAAGCTTGATAAAAGAGAGCCAAAATAAGATGATGAATAAGTGAAATAGAATGGTAGGATGACTAAGAAGAAACGGTAAAGTTGCCATCTCTCATAGCTCGCAGTGATTCTATTGTCGTAACTATACCTGGTACGCCATTAAATGCTTCTAATACCGATCTTGCAGCAATTTCTACTGATGTTACATTATCCTTTGCTGCTACAACATTTACAGACATTATGTCATCCGCTTTCATAAGCTAAGTTGCTAATATGGTTATTAACACTTAGATAGCAAGAATATGTATCTGTATGAAAGTATTATCAAAGTTATTGTCAAATAATGTATTATGGCAAAGGGACAATTGGGAAACACTATTGGAAATGTCGATAATAACTTGTCTAGACATAAACCAGCATACAATGCAAAGGCTATAAACCGTGCGTTGAAAAGAGCTAACGAAGATCAAGAGTTTCTAGGCTCTGCACTAAAATTACTCGATAATGAACAAATGCAGTTTCCAGCTTTTAAAGATATTTTAAACCACATCTCAAATGTGAGTAATGACATTGATATAATATCCTTGTTCCAGAGCTTGGACGGTTATATCAAATTCAAAGATACCTATCAAATACGAAAGGCCCTTGAAGAAAACAATCCTACAAAAAAACTCAGCATCAAATAAGTGATAGTACACGTAGAAATCCCGATGCTAGAACACGCGATATAACAACTGACAGTAGTACGAAAAAGAAGGAAGCCATTAATTTAAATGAAGAAAGAAAAGATTACCCAGAAGTTACCCCAACTGCAATGTCGCAATACATTTGTAATTTGTGTGGCAAGTCATTTCAAACTAGAGATGATCTCGTACATAATCAAAAGTTTGAGAAAGGAAAAGCATAAGCCTGGTATAACGTACATATTCAAATTAGATTAGCGATGTAAGAGATCAATTTAAGATATTATTGAGGAACTATTCTTTCCATTTCAATTTTTGGTAATACTTCTAATAATCACCATTGTAATTCAACTGCAGCCAGATCTTACTAAGTAGTAAGCTCATGTTTTCTGTTAATCTATTTACATAAAAAAACAATATCGATCTTTTTAATTATAATGACTAAGAACTAGTCGAAAATAGATAAACATATAGCTTGAGAACATTTTCTCTAGAGATGCGACTTGAGATAATTCGGATATATTTCAACTCTTAAATAATGTGTGACGGATTATGGGATGAAATTCAAGTGATACCCCACATTAATACATTAACATTAGAGATTGAAAAAGGATTAGTACTAAAAATCATTTTCATAATCACTACTCTTGAAATACAGATTGTTGAAAAAACGAACTTCTGGCATAATGGGCTCAAAACTTTTGGTTGGAAATGAAATAAAGATAGAACACTATTTTACGTTGGCATATTTGGATTGTTTTATCCTCCTATATTATAGGAGGATAATTTTGTATCAGATTCTTAATCAGATTAATTAGTGTAATCAATCTGGTACAATATTTGTTCGTCGATCTGAGTCATTATTATATAATTTTGCAATCAAAACATTAAGAGCTTCTATTATAACCATTTTAAGTTTAGTAATAGGGATTGTTTGTTCATTATCTACATCAATATTTCTGGATATCTGACCAATCAATTTCATGAGTTCATTATCTAACAATTCCTCCGTTGTCGAGTGACGAACATATAGTATATTTAAAATAAACGCAATGAATGCAAGGATTTTTATATTTTCCTTATCATTGATAATTGAATCATTCGATCCTTGCAGAAATTTGATGATCGGCTCTAAATTAGCTAAGGTATATAACATCTTTTGGTTTTGTATCTCCAAATGTTGCTTCTGTTTTTGCAATTCGTCTATTTGACCTCTTAATCTATTTGCCTGTTGAACTAGTTCTTGTAAAACAGAGTTAATGCTGCCATATTTCTTCAAATCTTCTATTAAAGATTGTTTGTTGGTATCTTTATTGCTGGTACTGCTACTACTGCTATTGTCATGAAATCCTTCAAATAAAATATCTGCAAGTTCAACAATATCTACCTCATTCAGTCCTTTCGAATGAAGCTTTTGTAGAGACAATCCAACCACAGGTAGAGCAAATGACGCTGCTCGTAAAATATTTAAATTATCACTTGTAGTAGAAATCTCTGAACGAAGTTTATCTAACTTCAACTCAAAACCTAACTTATCGTCATATTCTTCTTCAATATCTTTAAAGAACTTTTGATGAGCATCATACTGAGATATATTGTTTGCAAGAGCAATTTCATTAAAAGTATTATACAGTTGTTTTAACTCTTTAAAACCAAATCCCATATTTTCCAGATCATGGCATAATCTGAGCCGTTGATTATAGGAATTTACAAGTTGTTCTAAATTAGAATATTCTTGGCTGAGTTTATCATATTTCATTTTCAATTCTGGGATAGATTCTTGATAAGACCAATGCTCGCGTTTGAGTGAATCCAAATCTGAGAATTCTTTTACGATCCTAGTGGCATCATAACCTTTTTGCTTTGTTGCCTGTACTGCCTTAACAAATTTTGAAAGATCAGGTTTGATAGATAAGCCAGATTGTAATAGTTCTTTTTTCAAGTCTGAGCACGATTTTAGTTCTACACTACTGATAATTTCATTGTGTAAGATAGAGTTAAGTTCATTCTCACTATCCAATTTCTCCTCCTTCAATATTTTGATATGGTCGTTTAACCTTTCGATTTCTTGTTCTAACCCCTTTTTCTCTTCTATCTTTTGCCAAACAAATTCTGAAATCTTAGAAAATGGTGTAGTCTTCGAAAACTCCATAAGGTCTGCTAAATATGAACTAATTTGTTGTGGCGAAAGTCCTATGGCGTTGCAACCATTGTAGATGTCGTTCATGAATGATTCAAAACTATCAATTGCTACTCCCAATCTATTCATCATCATTGTAACTCTAAACCCGGTTGCACATTGAGCCGGTGTTATGCCTACTTTCTTTAACGTCACAGCCAGATCTCTCAATTCGTTTGCTGCATAAAGGCCAAGGGCACGTCTCCACTCCTCAACTAAATTTGTTACAGTTCCGGCGCTTATACCATTATTCTTAGCGATTTCGTCTCTTGGTATTCCCTGTGACCATTCCTGTATCACCAGAGATTTGAAATTCTCAGGAAGTTTTGCTGGCATATCTTCTATTTAAACTCGCGTCTAATAAGGACTTCGTCAGATGAGTCAAAACTTCCGACAAATACGTCAAATGGGTCATATAAAAAAATAAAGTCATAGTGGAAGGACATAGTGAGTTCCAACAACTAGTTGGTGCTTTGACTGCTGAAGTCGCTGCGATTCCTGCTCTCGCAGTATCTAGAGCCCCTACATTAGGGAAAAATTTCTGGGATTTGATAAAAATACATTATCGGATATTGTATGTCAAAAACAACATTGTCTCAGACCGTAGGAATGACTTGTTAAAAATTCTCTAATATTATTTCATTTGCAAATACTAAGTGGGTACGTAATAGTACAATATGTGACTCAATATATGTGAGTAATCAGGACCTCAAATTCTTTTTGTAACGATAATAAATACGGCCATCTATTCATGCATATTTCTATATACTTAATCGGTTACTTATTCTTGTTGAGTAAATTATTGATTGGATTAACGATAGGAGTTGCAGCGTCTATGATTGGTACATGTATATATTTGAATTGTAG
>DATBHO010000065.1:0-4348 GCA_036557405.1 Nitrososphaeraceae archaeon | reverse complement strand
TGATTGGGATTTTGCTGTTGCATTATCGGATACTGATAATGCAGGTGATTGGGATTTTGCTGTTGCATTATCGGATACTGATAATGCAGGTGATTGGGATTTTGCTGTTGCATTATCGGATACTGATAATGCAGGTGATTGCAATTGATTACTCACATTATGTGAAAGTGCTGAGACTCCAGAGCTTGTACCTGAAATTTTGTTCGTTGACTGCCCTATGATAACCCTAAATGAGGATTCTGCAATATTTCCTGATTTATCTTTTGCCGTACACGTTACTTGATTGAGACCCAACGGAAATATACTTCCCGAGGGAGGATTGCATGTTATGACGGTATGGCCATCAACAGTGTCTGAAGCATTGGCGTCATAAGATACCTTAGCTCCTTGTGGACTGTCAGCTTGTTGGAGTATGCTATGTGGAACCTTGAAGGTAGGAGGTGAACTATCCTTTACTGTCACATTAAACATGGCATAACCAACAAGATTGGTAACCGGATCTTTGGCAGCGCAAAGTACTATAGTGGTCCCCATTGGAAATGCACTTCCACTGCCAGGATTACAATAGACAGAAATTTTGTCGGAGGATGGGCTGGTAGCATTAACATGAAAATTTACTTGTGTCCACGATGGGCCTGTAGCTCGAGCAATGATAAAGGGAGGAGCCCTAACTGATGGTGGTTGGGCATTTGTATCTCGAGCTTCTTGACTGAAACTAAATTGAAATATTATTAGATTATATGATAAGAGAAAAATTGACATAAAATATACAAGGATTTTTCCACTTATCATAAATAATTGCAGAATGATTGAACTCGATTTGCTTTTATATCTTTTTTTCTTTATCTTGTTTAAGAAGTTTATCGATAAAATAGATTTATTCTATACTATTCGAAGATCCAATAGGGAAGATATACAAATATCTAAATTCCTGAGTCGTGTTTTACAAAATTCTAAAATTCCTTATGATTTTATTCTCTACTAATAAATTAAGCTTTATTTTATAAATTAGGAATTTCAAATCAAAAAATGAAAGTAGATTAAAAGTTCCAGGGCTTTATGAATAAAGCAATTTTCTAAGCTTTGCGAAATCTTATGATTGCCTTACCATCCAGCAATTCTAACTGAGGACAAGTCATTCTATTAAGGATCTAGCTCATTGATGGTTAATTAATAGAGAAAAGTTAAACTGACTAGACCATTATCAACTCAATCTAATAAAATTTAATTTTCTTTGAGTTAATTGTAAAAATTTCAATATGCAATCTATTTTACTTGACACACTAAAAGCAAAGTAATTTTGTTACCTGTGATTGGATATGATGACAAAAGAGTGTTATTTGATAGTCTGGTACGCCTCAGCAATCTTTTGTTTGATGCCTTTTAATTCTGAAGAATTGTTCAGTATACAAGTGGTAAGAGGATCAGTTCTTCCTTTTCTTATAGAAATTATCAAAGTGTCATATTTTGGTTGTATATCAACAAAGGTTCTAAAGTTTAATGACTTGGCATAGGCTATCCTGTGTGGTCTTATTTCTTCAATGACATTGTCACCTAGTGATTTTATGAAAATACTCAAGTCAAGCAATAATCCTCTTGTTTGCACTTCTAATCCTGATAAATGACTTTGGAATGAAACGTCTGAATTTTCCGGTAAAAAACCAAACTTGCTCACACTCATGAATAATATTTGATACTATTTTAATTATCATATTGATCAAGGTGATATTCATAACACGCATGCCGTACTGATGGAAGATAATTAAATTTATAAAACATATCAAATCCCCCAGCAAATAGATTGTTCCACTAGATTATTTCTATATAAATATCCCGAAAACACCAATTAATATTTATGAAAATAACCCTGAATTGATTAATAGCTTCCTATAATTGATTGCGGTACAATATTTTACTCCACTGTAACTAAGACTTAAAATAATAATGTAATCACCAAGCTTAACTAGTTGCACAATAGTAACGATAGCAACAAGTTAACTACAATTATCTTATTAAGGGAGAACCATGACAAGTCAAAAAGTTGGGAGTTATGGTAGAATCATCCAGCGACAAAGACAAAAACTATTAAAAATATTAGAAAAAGAGAAAGTTCAAGTCATCAAAAAGATTTAAGAAATGTAAATATCGATGAGATGATTAACTTTACATTTTAATTATTAAAACCGGCAGGTCCCGAAATGCATGATGGTGGGAGTGAACGTGGGACCTACCAGCGTGCGAAGTGTCTAGACCATCTACGGATATGCATGGAGGGTGAGATCATACATGTCTATAAATCCAGATCCTCCTATCTGAATACCCGTATCGGTGATACAGCACCAGCTAGAAAGTAAATAAGACTTCAGGATCTAATTTAAGCAATACTTAAGAACTGGTGGACCAGTTGAAGTTGGTGACTAATTAACAGACCAAGGGGGAACGGAAAGCCCTAGGTTTATTTTTTCAAATATTGTGAGCAACAAATTATCCGAAAGTTCAATAAATGGTGGGTCGTGATTGACCCCTTACAAATAAATCATCCTTCAATCCGCTAATTGAGCTAAAATATTAAGTTTGATGAATGTTAAATTTGTATTAAATTATGTGGGCCTTTTAGAAAAGGCCCACGAGGGAGTATCGATTGTCGTTGTTTATTCTTGATATGTACAGTTTTTATTTAAATTATTTGATACATTTACCTAAGTGTAGCTGACAGCGTATACCTTTTATTAAAAAGACCGGTATAGTGACGAGTTATTATGAGATATATTGACTCATTTCTTAGGAATATTCCAGTACGGACTTTACATTATTAGCACGATATTGGGCATCATTTGGATCACATAAAATGTAATTAAGGAATATTACTAAGCAGCTGATGGCTTTGACTCCGACTGAATGATGAACAAGAAACAATCAGGTTCCATCAGTTGCTATGTTTAGGGACAATATTCTTCTGTTCTAGTCTATTTAAGGATGGCTGTATATACTTAGTGTATACATTATCTATGTTTTGTTTGAATTTACTTACATCGTTAATTCTGCAAGTTTTCAGTTTGTCAGAAATGCGGCAAATGGTTAGAAAACAATCTAGTATGATTGGAGCTCGGGGATACAAGTAAATAGTAATTCACTGTTTCATTTCTCTAAATAATTTTTCGGTTCTTATATGACAGAATTCTATGTTCTAAAACTTAAATCCAAAATACTTTTTTTTGATTACCAATTTTTAATGAATAACTTTTTCATTATAATATCCTTACAATCTTAACCTTAACTCATCTAGTAAATCATCATAACAAATCTGTTCTTTACCAAGAGAATAATGTTCTATTCATAAATTCAGATTTAACTCGGTAGAAAAGAATCACTTCTTTTTTTAGCACTTGTTCTTACTCAATCTACTTATACTTTGTTTAGTATCAATTTTCGATAAAAAACTTGAACACAAAAAATGTGTTAATGCTTGTAATACTGTCTGCAGGAATGTTGACAGCGCTTACAGCATCAGCAATGTCACAGGGACAAACAGCCTTTGCTGACGACAAGAATAAGTGTAAAGACAATGGCGACAACAACTGCAACGAAAAAGAGCAGAAACTATATCAGAAGAACGACTGTAGGAATGAGGATGAAACCAAGGACGACAGTTCCAGTTCCAACAGCAACGAAGTTTCGTGTAGCATATTTGGTCTAAATCAAGACAAGTCAGGCTTCTGCCCCTTGCTAGATTTAGATACTACTGGCGGTACTGGTGGCTCCGACTCAACCAGTTGTAGTGTCACTCCAACCAACAATCAGCAATAGGATCAACCAAAAAATAGGCTATTAGAGCCTTCAATTTTTTTTCCTTAGTTACCAATAAAAAAGATCAAAAAAATCATGATAAGAAGTTTGAACTGTATCTAATGAGCATTCTTTTGCTATATTAAAGCTTTATATCATAATGATAAAAATTTTACAAATAGAAGGAACATATCTTGTATCTCCAATCTCACTTTACTTATCACTTCCTTTGGACAGGGCATGAATCTTGTAAAAAATTGTATTATAATATCTAGGACTTGCCAGAGATGATTGTTTTATACTGATTGCTTGCCTTTCAAAATAAGTGTCGTAGAAACTTACATTGAGTAGGTGTACACAAAAAGGAAATTAATCATTTTTAGTTGCAGTTAAATTGGTAATTGTATTTGTGGTGTTCAAGGTAAGTAACTTGGTTATATTTTTTACAAGTCCAATAGGATTGGGACATGCTACGAGAGATATCGCGATTTGCGAAGAATTAAAGTCCTTGACGAATGAAAACATGCAAGTTATTACTGGTCGTGCAGCATATGACATTTTT
>DATBHO010000064.1:0-6028 GCA_036557405.1 Nitrososphaeraceae archaeon | reverse complement strand
GCACTGCTTGATTTGCCATAATTGCGCTATATTGCTAATTATGTTATTTGTGTAGTTCCATTCCACGAAACACAATTCCAATCCTTACGGCCTTTTTTAGCCTGACTCATGCCTTTGGAGGTCAGAGTAACAAAGCCATCCTGAATTTTTATTAATGCGCTGGATCTTTCGTACTCCTTTAGCGTTTCAAATATGAAAGTCTCATCCATGTTGAGGATCGGTAGTCTGGTTGACTTGAAATCTGCAATGTCAAAAATAGTCGAACCGCCCTTTCTACATGCGTTATCATAATTATCCAATAGTTCTTCCATGAAATTCCATATGAGAAACTTCTTATCCCTAACAGACCTTGTTCTAACAAATGACATAATCATCAATTATATTATCACAGACATGTATAAGACTGGTGGGACTGCATTGAAATGCACTGTATACAAGGTTTCACACTTAATATTGCTTAAGAGGAAGGTAAGCTGAAGGTCAGCAGACGACGTATGAAAAACTCTGCCCAGAATTCAGATAATTACCTAATCCTTTGCATTTCTAACTTGGATTTCCTGGATGTTACTTCCTATCACTTATTTCGGCATTATCCTACTTAGCAATGTTAGGTACAGTACAAAATGTAGGCATAATAAGACTGTGATGCAATCGGATATGAATCTGCAGAATATAAAATCAACATTTTACCTGAATTGCCCTCTAGACCTGAACTACCCTTTTTAACCAAATGATGGTCCAATTTTCGAAGATAAATCAATTAGTGGATTCTTTAGTTCAGAAATATAATCAAGATATTGGCCAACAGAGTAATTTATTACATTTCATGTCTTTGTAAAATTCATTATTCATAATCGATTGGAAGAAAAAATAAATTCTAGGGCGATATAAAGTAATTAAACTTATGTCCTCCCCAAATAACAACAAATGCGATGAATGTGGTGAGTCATTTGATTCACCAAAAGAATTGGATAAACATCTTAGAGTGAAACATCGGTTAATAACAGAGTAGACTATGTAATCCAATAAACTAATTTAGCATAATTCTTAAACTTTAGGATACATCAATCAATTGAGTCATTCCTGTTTGATATATCATTTTCATATTTGAATTTCATAATTTTTGATCAATCTTTTCGGATCAAGTCTGAGTCTGGGTGTGAGAGTGCCCGACAGGTCTGGTAGGGACTTTAATTCATACGATCTTGGATGAATATTTTTAATAATTTGAAATAAGAATGTAGTTATAAACTCAAACGTTGTCTTCATCTTAGATTGTTGTGACAGTCCATTGTAGAGTGTTATGACCATCGATCCAAACTATTCACTCTTGTTAGTATATCATCTTCAAATCCATCAACCGAAATTCCTTTTTGTTTTTATCTTTTTCGCCATTTTAAAATTTGTGTATTTGAGTTTGAATAGAAGTTTTATGTCTAATCAATATTTATATCGAGAGTGAGCTCTTTCTAACGTAAACAATTCGACAACAATAGGCGAATTAATGACTTAAAAACTAGAGACCATAAAAAGATCCTCATCAGCCCAAGAAGCAGCAATAAAAATGCGTGACAGAATGGTTAGCTCATTAGTAGTAACTGATGACAACAGCAAGCCACTGGGTATAATAACGAGAGAAGTCTAGTAAGAGAAAAGTATGTACTAATGACGCGAGTAGTAAACATGTCAAAATACAAGATATAGTGTCTGACGCCCGAGTAACTACCGATCTTTATCGGAAGTAGGAGTAGCTGCTGATATAATGATACAGAATCAAGTCAGACATTTGCTCGTAGTAAAAGATGATGTAACCAAGCCACTGGGTATAAATACACCTAGTGATTTTGCATATTATTTGAAGCAAAATTGAAAATTGACAACGTAAATGCAAAAATAATTGAATCCCTAAAAGAGATAGAAACCTTTCAAGTAATTAATGATCCAGATTAATTCGTCTGACTTTACATATCTAATACATATAACACCGGAATTTTCTTTTCTACTTAATATTGATGAAAGAAATGTTAATATAGAGTAGAACACCAACTGAAAAATTCTCAAGTCAAATATTAGTTCAGGTATGCCGCAAGAAAAAAATTTAGTAAAAAGGGGGCAGTTCTATTGTATCTACGATAGTGGCAGTAAAAATTTTGTGCTAGAAGATAGGACCAGAAGAGGACTGCCCATTGTAGAAAATAGTATGGATACTGAAATCGGACTTAGAACAGATATAGGAAGGGTTTACGATGCTAACGGTCGAGGGCATGTCATGCCCATAAGATGGTATTTTCCAAAGGAGACTTACACTTTAGAACAAGTATGTAAATTTGGTGATAACTTGGATAATCGCTACAAGGACATTATGGAAGATACATGTCCTGATTACTAGCTATGTCATTAAATACATTCCATAATATGTGAAATAGAAATTGGGATCGGCTTTATCAATATTACAATATCTTCATCTTGTCCTTCCTCTCATTTTCTTCCTCACAGTAATAATTTGCCAAATTGATCTCAATTATCAGTAGTTTGTCCATTTAACTGCTATCTCTAGGTGGTTGCATCATTTGATAAAATTAATTCAAACTGCTTCTCCACGCTTGTTTTCTCCAGTATCATTCAATTCCCCTACGAATATTAACCTAAATTTTTAGGAAATCAAAGACCATCGGATATCATATGGTAATAAACTTCATATTACATTATTTAATTATGCTTGTTGTTGATTTCAAATGGAGGCTGTTAGATCTAGATGACACGTATCAAATCCCCACATGATTTTCATGAAGTTACCGTTCCCAGTCAAGAAAGTATTTGTCTAGAGTGTAAAACTCAAACATCCAAAATTTGTTCATGGTGCGGAATGTGCTATACTTGTCATCATGAAAGCAGGGAAAAGGATTATTGACCTAGTATGAGTGTACTAAGTATCTTCAGAAACCCAATTTTTTATGAATTGGGTGTTATTTAATTTGGATAGGTTCGCAGCGAATTTCAACGAATACTAGAAATTGATACGAGAATATTAATGATCAGCGAACAATATAGGAGCAATACATATTGAATAAATTTTCCCTTTTCCAAACAGTGCTGAGGACGCTTACTGCTAAACTAACCAAAACTTTTATAGCGATACCATTTCATTTATGTCAACATCGAAGGTAAATGCAGTTCTTATGAAAAATAAATCCAACAAATTTCCTCCAATATCGTTAAAAGCAATAGATATTTGCAGACCCATAATAGCTCTGAATTCATCTAGGACATTACTTGATGCTAGAAATTCTATGTTAAGATACAAAATTAGCAGAATAGTTGTTTCACTTAATGGTAAAGCTGTTGGAATAGTTACTGAAAAGGATATTACAAACTCTTTGTATGATATCGACCCTACAAAACGCCTAAGTGAAATAGCGCTAAAAGAGCTAATCCAGAAAAAGCTTCTTACGGTTAATGAAAGTTCTACGATTGATTACTGTTGTAAACTAATGCTTCAAAAAAATATTAGTTCTTTGATAGTCAATGATGATCAGGGAAAGGATAAGGGAATAATTACAAAGACGGATATTGTTGAGGTTTATGCTTATCATCAACCAAGCGATATTCCGGTATACGAATGTATGTCTGACAAAGTATACTCCGTAGCCCCTGATGAGTCCATACATATGGTTGCATTGTTGATGGATATACACAAGATTTCTAGGGTCATTGTACAGAAAAATATGAAACCAGTAGGTATTGTGACTGGTAGAGACTTTTTACCTATAAGTCTGATTCAAGGTACAAGTTCCTTAGGAAGATACTGGATGACACGCAATGATACAACTTTAGCTAAGAAAAAACAAAGATACATACCCTCTGGCATGATTGGAATTGTTCTTGCTCAAGATATCATGACATCTGCACCTGTCACAATTCACAAGAATGTCACTATTGTCGAAGCGGCTAGAATAATGATAAGGAACAGAATAAGTGGCCTCCCTGTCATAAACTCAAAAGGTCATCTTGTAGGCATAATTACCAAAACAGATATATTAAAAAGTAGATTTTCGTAAGAATTTTATTAAAATATCAATCGATATTTTATTGAATGAGGATTTGAATTTGTAATCCGATTGCTCTTCATGACAAGGAAGTCATCATTAATATATCTCGATTACTCACATCATATTTGAAATGACCATGGAAACGTTATCCGTTTCAAGCCTAATGAATCCCAAGGTTAAAACTGTTAACGAAGATAAAAATATTATGAGTGCGTGTAGAATCATGCATGAGAATAGTATTGGATGCGTAATCGTTGTTACTATGAAAGGAGATGGGGAACCTGTAGGGATGATTACTGAACGCGATGTGGTGAGAATTTTAAGTAAGTTTAATCCTGCGCTACTTCACTTCGCATTATGGAAACTCATGAGTAAACCTCTAATCACTATAGAAGAGACCGCATCGATAAATCATGCAATTAAGACGATGACTGATAAGAAAATTCGTAGACTCGTAGTAGTAGACAAGAGGAACAAAATGGTTGGAATACTCACGCAAAAGGATATATTCAAATTAATTGAGAAGAATCCTAGTCTACTTGCGGAATTTTATGGGGATAATTTTTCTCCAAGCTTCAAGGAAATTTATGACAGATTCAGCACCTACAGATTTGAGAATTTGAGGCCAGATTTATGAATAGTTTTTGGGAATGCCAGCTAATTGAATATTAAATCTATTTATGATAACGATATCAAGTTGAATATTCGAAATGGATTTACATTTGGCAAAATGCAGTATAAGAACTAAACTTAAAAAAATGTCGTTGGCTCTCATGTCATATTCAATATTACTTGATTGAACTTGTGACAATTTCAAACAAAAATTCTATCAATAGTATAAATAACAAAATGAATGGTTTAATAACGGGCTATTATATTTGCATAGATTTTTGTTTCAGGTTTGGATATGATTAGGATTTGATCGCGTTAACAAAATATGCTAATGTTCCTACAATTTATAATATTACCTCTTAATCGAGTGCGTCATAGAAATTCAAATTATTAAAATTTGTCGTTAACAAGATTAACCCCACCAATAGATATGCTGATGAGGATGTTGACTTGATTTATGTGATAATATTTTCTATCTCAAATAATCTTAAATTATATGGTGTATAAAAGATATAAACCAGTAATGAAAGCGCAGCCGAGATATCAGAAAAGTGAGATAAATTCCAGAGAGAAAGATCAATTGATCCGTAATTTTTCTGATAATTTTACGCATATAGTTCCTGTACCATCCAAGCATTATTTTCCTGCCAATAAGTCTGTGATGATTGCAGGATTTCCAAGTCCAGGTATGATTGGATCTATTGTTTGCGCGCACTTAATCGAACAGCTTGGCATGCATCAAATTGCGTATGTTCATTCAAAACATATTATGCCAGGAGTACTGTGGGTAGGAGGCAAACTCAGGCATCCTTTCAGGATTTATTCCAGTCAGGATAATTCCGTTTGTGTACTGACATGTGATGTTCCTGTAATTCAAACTGCTGTTGATTCTATATCTTCTACTATAACTAATTGGTGTCACAAAAATAAAATGAGCAAGTTGCTAATAGTATCAGGAAGTTACCCGGAAAATATTCAACCTTTCCCACATAATTTTGCAAATAGAATGGCCTTCGTTATAGAAAACAACAATAATTTTAAAAGTACTGCCCCTAATAACGATAAGGTTAATGGGAACGAAATTCCAGAATTCGCATTCATTGGAGGACTAGCGGGCCAAATATTGGGAGATTGTGTGGTTAGATTTATTCACTGTTTGGCTGTACTAGTTCCTACATTAAGTTTCAGTCCTGACCCGGAGGGTGCCGCACTTGCCATTGAGGCTATAGGTAGCCTAATTCCCAAAGCAAAGGTCAACAGTTCTCAGCTGAGACAAGAGGCGGAGAAGATTAAGACACAGCTCTCTGAACTTGGGAAATTACAATATCGTCTGGTCAAAAACAATCGACCAGAAGACTTGATACGTG
>DATBHO010000063.1:0-1535 GCA_036557405.1 Nitrososphaeraceae archaeon | reverse complement strand
GTAATGTTTTTGGGACTTAACGCTAGCAATAAAATAATGATCAATGATGATATCGTAAAAATAAGATATTTAGTCACTGATACTGATGTGGTTTTTTGATTTAAATAAACTATATCGGGCAATACGATTAAACAAACATGTAATTGTACTTGATAAGAAGTTCTAGAGAAGTCTAATTTTATTACAATATTTTTTACGATTTTCTCATTATTTAATTGTGTGGCCACTGTTGTTAGTATTTCATAATTGAAGACGTTTTTCAAACAGTAGAAATGATGGTGCTGTTTTATTTGGAGCACTTAGCTAATAGTTGATGACGTACTGTTCTGAAAAAACTTCTATTGTAGGCGCTAATACTAATTTTCTCCTGGCCCTGGTGTCATTCACTCGAGAATATTCTACTTGGTTTATTCCACTGATCTTCTTATCTTTCATTACATCTGATCTTCTAATCAAGCTGATCAAATCTGGTTCGATATTTGTATCAAATGATCATCGTGGCTTACATAAACCTTGACTAAGGAAGGTTTATTGAACTGCAAACAACGTAGTTACATAAACTTCGTGTTTAGGTAGCTATCGAGGTTCTCGATCAATTAAAACAAGAAATGAGTACACTTGCATCAAAAAGCCTAGAAGGGGATTGCATAATTCCAATAGACCATGCTCAAGGGGATTGGAACAGTAATACTAGGTGTCATAAAGCAGGGGACTGTGAAGACGTACGATCAATTGAACATCTTACCTAATGGAAAGGATATACTTGTGAAATCAATTCAGATGCATGATGATCCTGTAAACGAATCCAAAAGTCCTGCGAGAGTCGGGCTAGCTATCAAGGGTGTTGATGCTGACGATATTTCTCGGGAAGATGTCCTTTATTCCAATAATTCAATTCTAAGGGTAACAACAGATGCAGATGCCATTCCTGCAGAATTTACCAAAAGTCCTTATCACAAGGGGATCTTACAGAGAACCAAACTTACATATTATCCGTTGGAATACAAATCAAGCCGGTAAAGATAAGACATACGAATACTGATACAATTGAAATAATTCCAGAGAAACCATTGGTATTCTTCTCCAGCCAGAATTATGCTCTTTTAAAACCAGACAATCTTGAGACAGGAATAATAGGAAAAGGTGTCATTCAATAAAAATCCGGTTATGACTTTCGCTGGTGGTTGAAATTTATTACATTTCAATTTCCACCAGAAAGCCTAAGCCTCCAGTTGTAACTGAACTGGTAAATATATAAACGAACCTAATCTATTAAAGGCATCTTTTGGAAGTGCCCACGGTGAATATCCTTAGACGGAGTTAGATTTTTAATACTTTAGCTAGCCTCAATTTCGTCATATGTCGGTTCTGTATCGAGATCCTCGCCATCTTTCTGGTATCGCACCCAGGGTTCTCCTCCCACTGATTGTTCCAGATTTCTGTTTTCTATATATTTGATTAGACAATAACTCAGATTTGCAAATTCCTTCATACTCATATCTCGATTCCATTTGTGTTCTATCACAGGATTTGCG
>DATBHO010000062.1:0-1968 GCA_036557405.1 Nitrososphaeraceae archaeon | reverse complement strand
GACACTTTGTCTACATTTTCAATAGCTTTTATAGTTTCTATTATCTTAAATAAATCACTAGTCTCTCTGAAAAGGCAGGCACACAGAATGTCAATGCTTCCTGTGACCAACGATACACAAGTAATCCCTATTATTTTTGATTTCGCATCTATAACATCATTAAAAACGTAAAAGTGAGTTTCATTAGTGATTTAGTCTGCACAGATTATCAGATATGCCAGTTTGTGAATATTTTGCGATATTCTTAATCACATACCATGTATACTTCACAATGCGATGAAAATCCAACAATGTATATTACCTTTAATATCTAAGTAGGAATATGGAATTATGTTTGACATACCTTTGGACAACCATATGATAGGATTTCCTTACTTTGATTTCAAAGAAGAGTCTCAAACGCAAATGGAAAATCGAAAAACAGAAAGACATGATGCTGACAGCTATTTCTCAAGCTACAAGCCATGTCCAATGCATATTTAACAAATGGGTACTCTATGTTATTTGGCGCCGAATTAATTGCAAACGAATCTGCTCAAGCAAAAGTATTTGAAGATATAATCAAAGTCAATCCTACAGAAAAAGTTCGATCCTCTATTTCAAAAGGATTTCTGACAGTAGTTAGTCCAATTTCTATATACGAAGAATGCGGAGCTGATTATAGATCTATAATAAACTTTTGGAATTCAAATATTAACAGAATTCAAAAAAAATTAGATGGTAATACCAAAGGAACAATGATATTCAGCGCACCAGATTCTTATTTTGAACATAATAAACACGATATATTTATGATGTTTGAGGAGGAGATGGGCAAAGCCTTTCCTACAAAGTCAAGTATGATTTGTTGGTACAAGGAAGAATGGCTAAACAACTTATCATTAGCATCATTAATCAAGATTCTAATTTCTCACAGTTATGTCGTTCACAACGATTGGAAATATAAAGCATGGACTGGAAATGAAATTATCAGCCTCATAAGCAACAGTATAGATAAAAGTCTTGGTGAGGGTTCAGCCACACTTCTTTTTCAAGCAATGAGAACTATTCATAAATTTGATCAAGATGTTGTAGTTTTCAGACCTATCATTTTTGAATCGATACTAAAACAACTCTTAGGGAATGACCAACAAGTTAACCAAGTGATGGATTCTATCTCTAAGCAAATTATTGAAAAAATAGTATTCTGCAGGGAGGTCCTTTAACTGACTAAGAAGGTGTTCCAGTATATTTGAGCAGCCATTTAACTTTGTAAAAAAAGTTAAACGTGGAAAACATATTGTATTATTTTACGAAGAACCCGAATATGCTCGCATGATATTATTTGAATTCATAAAAAGTGGCCTTTCTCAAAATGAACAATGCATATACGTTTCAGAAGAAGATAATGAAGCCGTAAAAAGGGAAATGTCTGATGGCGGCATTAAAGCTGATGAATTTATCAAAAAAAATCTGTTGTCAATTCATCAAATTCTAAATTTATCATCACCTCAAATCCTTGAAATAGCCTTGGAAAGACTTGCACAGATAACACTACGTCCATGGACAAAAAAAGACCAACCAGAGAGAGTAGTACTAAGGTGCATTTTTAAAACCGATACAGAGGAACAAATAAGATCAAATCTGAAATGGGAGCACGACTACCGTTACAGCGACTTGAAAGGTCTACGAGGTACTATGATTTGTACCTATCCTGTTAATAATATCATACCGACTATTTTAGATTCGGGAAATTATGGAAGATGGATGAATGATCTTTTAGAGATATATGATGGAGTAATCTTTGCTCGTAAATTTTGGAAAGGAGTTGCGTTTAGTCTAAATTAATATTGCAAGCGTGTACAGGCTGTCTAAAGGTATATATAGATATTATCTCATGATAACCGTAAATATTATATATAAACTCAGTTACTATATATAAAGTGAGATAAAGTGTCAGACAATAAGACTGGAAGTGCACTCAAAGCT
>DATBHO010000061.1:0-9035 GCA_036557405.1 Nitrososphaeraceae archaeon | reverse complement strand
CAGTATCAACGGTTGATCAGATTTATGCAGCAAAATATCCTTACAGAGCACAATTGAGTGGAGAAACTGAAAAACCACCAGTAAATAGTAAAGCTACTGGCGAAGCATCCTTTACAGCGCCTGCAAATGGCACTATAAAATACAGAGTCAACGTGACAGGAATATCAAATGCTACCGCAGCACACATTCATTCTGGAGGTTCAGATGGTGAAATTGTAGCAGATTTGCTTAATACACCTCAGAGCAAGGATAAAGATACTGCCTATGGAATGATATTCAGGGGAAATATAACTAATGACCTTCTAAAAGGTCCTCTGAAAGGTAAAACATTAGACGACTTGACTGCACTTATGGATTCTGGAAAAGCATATGTAAATGTTCATACGGCATCTCATCAAAAAGGTGAAATTGGCGGACCAATAGCTAATCAAGATCAGCCCAAAGCAGCAAGCAATACGAATTCAACAGTTGGGTTTTCAACTCTCACCGAGTAAACCAACTTTTTTATTTTTTCACTCATTAGTCATTCTAATCAGGCACTCATTAAGTTAGATTTCACAAGAATTTTTCTCAGTTGTTAGTTACTAATGAAGTTAACTTTTTCTCTACAAATTAAATGAGTATGAGAAACTAACGTTGAAATTGCTCCTTTGTTAAAAAATTTACATGAAATTATTACATTCTAACGTTAATTCTATCGACCAAGCGGACTTTGTTGTTATCGGTGTCCCTGATGAATCAAGATCACATGCAAAGAGAAGGGGAGCCAGTAAGGGTCCGGATAGTTTAAGAATTGCATCAAATTCATTTGAATTCTTCGAAAGGGAAGGAAAAATAATACCAATATGCCCAATGAAAGGGACTCTTGAGAATAAGAAAATACTCGATTTTGGCAATATTTCAAGAGAGGATCTATACAAATGGACATATGACATAGTTTCTGCAAAAAAAATACCAATTACTATTGGAGGAGATCATTCAATCACAGCCATTATACTTCAGGCAATAAACGAAGCGTTTAAAGGTGATAAAATAACTCTTCTTTACTTCGATGCGCATCCTGATTTTGTTTCCTCAACAAGGAACTATTATGGTTCAGTGATTACAGATTCATTCAATTACATTACTTTTTCAAATAGTATTCTTATAGGGACGAGGGCGGCAGAGCCAGAGGAACTAGAAAATGCATCCAAGCAAAAACTGGAAATAATAACTCCTTTGGACATCATTGAATCTGGGATAAACACTATAGTTAAGAGGATTATTTCAAAATGTGGATCAAGCAAAGTATATCTGTCAATCGACTTGGATTGTATGGATCCTGGTGTGGCCCCTGGCGTATCTGTGCCTGCTCCGGGAGGCCTTTTTCCTCTTGATTTAATATATATTTTAAAAAAAATATCTGAAAATGTAAAGATAGTGGGAATTGACATTGTGGAATTGTGTCCTGATTACGACCTAAACCAAAATACTGCAAATCATGCAGCCAGGATACTTATGGAAACGATATCTTCCCTGAAAATAGGGCAAAGATAAAACAAAATAAAATTAATGATATTTTCATTCAGCAGCAGGATACAATCTACAGATTTCATTTTAGTACGCAGATAGAGTGAAGATCGATAATAAGTAGATGTTAAAGGATTTCAGGAAACAATATTGAATACTGTTCACTTTATGGCTGATTCTCTGTCGACTACTTCTTTTATCGAGCCAAGTTTACCAAACTGTTCGGCTATATTTTTGTAGGTCTCTATCTCATGTTTAGAAAGTGGACGAATTTTCTTCATTGCGTCTTCAAAATTCTTCATGCTTATGTTTAGCTCCGCTTTTGCCTCCTCTGCCTTTTTCGGATCTTCATATTTTTCAATATGTTGCCTCAGTGCAAGCATAACGGCTGCCGAAGCAAGACCCGCTATATCCGCACCTGTATATCCTTCTGTCTGGGCTGCCAAAGTGTCAATGTTAACATCTTTGGCTAGAGGTTTTTTTGAGGTGTGGATTCTGAAAATTTGAATTCTAGCTTCTTTGTCAGGGGGTGGAACATATAGTAGTCGGTCAAAACGCCCGGGTCTAAGCAGAGCTGCATCAATAATGTCTGGCCTATTGGTAGCTGCAATAATTATCACATCTGACAGTACTTCCAGTCCGTCAAGTTCAGTTAGTAGCTGACTGATTACTCTTTCAGTAACATGTGAATCACTGCCTAGAGCTCCGCGGGTTGGGGCTATGGCGTCAATTTCATCGAAAAACACTATACAGGGAGAGGCTTGTCTTGCTTTTCTAAAAATTTCACGTACTCCCTTTTCTGATTCCCCTACCCATTTTGAGAGCAATTCCGGACCTTTTATACTAATAAAATTTGCTTCGCTCTCGTGAGCAGCTGCTTTTGCCATCAATGTCTTTCCCGTCCCCGGTGGTCCGTATAGAAGTATGCCCTTTGGGGGAGTAGCGTCAGAATGTACGAACAGTCCATGATATTTGAGCGGCCATTCCACTGCTTCTTGAAGTTCCTGTTTTACATCTCTAAGACCTCCGATATCTTCCCATTTGACATCTGGAATCTCTACGAATACTTCACGCAAGGCAGACGGTTCTATTTCCTTTATTACACTTAGAAAATCATCCATCTTGACTACGATTTTCTTCAAAATGTCTGAGGGAATGTTTTCCGTATTAAGATCAATTTCAGGCAATACCCTTCTAAGGGCTCTTATTCCAGCTTCTTTTGCCACAGCTTGTAAGTCAGCGCCAACAAAGCCATGTGACATGTTTGCTATTATTCCCAAGTCCACGTCCTTTTCCAATGGCATTCCGCGGGTGTGTATCTGAAGTATTTCCAATCTGCCTTCTTTATCGGGCACTCCTATCTCAATTTCTCTGTCAAATCTTCCGGGCCTTCTGAGTGCTGGATCTATCGCATTTACTCTATTAGTTGCACCTATTACAACCACCTTACCCCTTGTCGACATGCCGTCCATTAATGAGAGAAGCTGGGCCACTACCCTCCTTTCTACTTCGCCTGATACCTCTTCTCTTTTAGGAGCAATCGAATCAATTTCGTCAATGAAAATAATCGCCGGAGCATTTTCTTCAGCCTTCTTAAAAACCTCCCTTAATCTCTCCTCTGATTCACCGTAGAATTTGCTCATAATTTCAGGGCCCCCAATTGTGTAGAAATTTGCGTTGGTCTCATGTGCCACAGCCTTTGCAAGCAGTGTCTTTCCTGTGCCAGGAGGCCCGTGCAATAATACTCCCTTAGGAGCTTCGACACCTAATCTCTTGAAAAGCTCTGGATGCCTCAAGGGCAGCTCAATCATTTCTCTTAAGCGCGATACTTGATTTTTAATCCCTCCAATATCCTCGTAGGAAATTGATGGAACGCCGCCGTCCTTTGCGACTTGAACTGCTTTTTCACTTTCTTGAGAGACGGTTACTTCAGTTGAATCTTCAATCAAAACTGGACCTGAGGGTTTGGTAGATATGACTACAAGATCTACTCTTTGCCCCATTATGGTCAAAGGGAATATATCACCAGTATTAAGCAAACTGCCTAAAAGATACTCCTTCAGATAGCCTTCTGCGCCCACTATGCGAAGAGGTTCTGTTGGTGCCAGTGTAACTTTCTGGGCATTCTTTGATTGCACCTTCTTTAATTCTATAGAGTCATTGATTCCCACATCAAGTCGGTTCCTTAAGTATCCGTCTATTCTTACTAGACCTTTGCCCCTATCTTTTTCCCGTGCAGGCCAAGACAGAACGGTGGTTTTCTTGTCAAGAGATGAAATTTCCAGTGCGTCACCTGCAGATAATTCAAGCTGACGCGCGACTTCTGGATCGACCCTTGCAATTTTTCTTCCAACATCGGATTGTTCTGCTTCTGCTACCCTTAGGTTTGTACTAGTATCATTATTAGATGATTCTTTTCCACGATTACTCAATTTACATCAACCGTAATACGCACGCATTATATTTAAAAATCACACCAATAATAAAATTCACCTAAATTATCGGTAGATGTGTTTTACAGTTAGAGATTAAAAGCTACTTATTTGCCATCAATATGCAATTCAGATGCTGGATACTTTATTTATATTTATGATGGAACATGAATATGGTTTTTTTCGTGTAATCAATATTAGTAACGATATTTCACATATTACTGATGGGAATATTGACAGTCATGTTGGATGAAATATTATTCTAAGGTACGTAATTTAACCATTAGTTCAAATTTCTCTTAAATCAAGATTTTAAAATGTCAATGAAAGCAGATTCATAAATAAAACTAAATTTTTTGAAAATATTAAGGCAAGTAGAGCGATCAAATTTATATCCATCGTAAGTGATACATTGTGTGGGATCACTAATTTTTCTTCCACACATCGTACACTCCACCATATCCCTAATTGAGTAGAATCCTATAAAAGAATTCTATTTTTGATGCATCTGCGTGGCTCAACATGCCAAGTACGTCATTTTAAAGCACTCCATCTGATGACTTATCTATTGTTCTGTAACTCGAAAAAACTTGAATTGATTCAAAATCAAAATTAAACAATGCAAATTCTGGAAATTCTTAAGATTTAGAAAAATCTTTTATCGTTGAATATTGTTAAAGGCCTGTTGGAGAGTAAACTTGTAATGGTAGTGGATGATGAAATTGATATTTTAAACTTGTTTAAGGAGGTTTTAAATGTAAATGGTATTAGTGCTCGCACGTTTACAAATCCTGAGGTGGCCCTTAAGGAACTTGAAGAAAATCATGCCAATTACAAGTTGGTAATTTCTGATATTAGAATGAGTCCAATTTCGGGTTTTGAATTCATCAAGAAACTAAGGGATATTGACGCAAGAATAAAGGTTGTTCTAATGACAGCATTTGAAATAGAAGGCAATCAGCTTTCAGAGCTCCGTACAGACGAATTCTTTAACAAACCTGTAAAGATGGATAACCTAATCCAACTTGTAAAAAAATATGTTGGATAATTCAAGATAAAGTTATTTAATATAATCAAACTATTGTTTTTAACTAGACTTTGATGCCGTACTCAGATTCTAACAGATTTTTTCTAAGATATGAATCGATATTCTTCATAACCTGCGGGTTGCCTTCAATGTGCTTTAATAGTCGGGGATCACTGTAATGGATATCACGGTATTTCATACTACCGTCCTCGGAATCATAGTCAAATTCCACCGATAAGATCCCTGAAATTTCGTTGTCCTCCTCTTTAATATTAAACGCCATCAAATGACTAAATCTAATTGGATTCTTGGTCGTTCTGTCTATTCTATCATCTTTATCATATTGGGCAATGGAATTATGCTTGATACTCTTACGGGATCCGCTATTTCCTCTACCCATAACGGCTTAAAAAGCGACATTGTCTATAAAGATTTTCATTGAGTACACCAGGTGAATTTTACATGTAAGACTTATTTGTTTTATTGGCCCAGAATTTTACAGATATAAATATTTTGTTGTGCACACACGATTTGATGGCTCATTCATTACTGAGTAATGAAAAAGACCTAGATGTTTATGATTTAGCCGTTGCCGATGGAATCAAAGAAATGTTAGCTGTTAATGGATTTACTAAAGAAAAAATACTCAATACAACAGTAAACGACTTGGCAGAGGCCCTTCATATTGATTATTATGTCGCTCTTATCATCTATAACTCAGCAATAGAACTAAATATGCACTAATCGTATCAGACTCTAAATGCCAATTTTGCTTCAAAATGATTTACTATGCCAGGATATCATGGTAACTTGTTGGTAAATGGATTTTAGAGTGGTACTTTTCTAACTAGAATAGACTGTTCTTTTAGATAATACTAAATGCATCAATAGCAACTGTGGAAAATTTGAGGATCAAACTTGTTGATGCTCTGATGTTGAACTAATATATAAATAATTGTATTTCTTAGTATTACTTAATATTTAGCTATAGTTCAAATAATTATATGGAGTGTCATTATCTGAGAAATTACGTAGTAAGACTGATAAATCATGTTGATGTATAATTTGTAAAGGGAGTATCTTTTTGGTTTATCTTATTGATTTTATCGTTAGTTGGAGGAAAAAATGTGCGGAATAGCTGGGGTATTAAATAAAAATAACGAAGGCGTGACTGAGGACCTCATTCTCATGCTATCATGTATGCATAACCGTGGTCCTGATGGCGTTGCAATACAGGTTGGACAATACAAAGCAAATTCATTAGAATCAACTGACTTGTCAGCACCTTATACTGATGGGAGATTTGGACTCGGACACGTAAGGTTAGCGATAGTTGGTGGCCAATTAGGAAAACAACCCTTCACAAGCTGTGATGGAAGACTAACATTAGAACATAATGGTGAGATTTATAATTATAAAAAAATCAGGAACAGATTGAAACCTGGACACCTTTTTGTTAGTACTTCAGACAGCGAAGTCATACTTCATTTGCTGGAGGAAAAGTTAGCAGAGTCAGAAAGTTTGGTGGAGGCATTAAGAAAAATGGCAAAATTATTGGATGGAGTATATAGTATTGCAGTAAAGGATCATATTTCAGGTGAAGTAGCACTTGTTAGAGATTTATTAGGAGTCAGACAGCTTTACTATAGCGAGGATGCTCAACAGGTAACATTTGCATCAGAACAAAAAGCAATATGGCTTTTGGGAGGAAATAAATCAGTAAGAAGGGTAATGCCAGGTCATGCCGTTGTGATAAGTAATAAAGGCTCTTTAAGAGAATATAGAATTGCAGAACCTCCTACGGCATTGAATTCTAACAGGAAAAATTTCAGATACAACACTATTGAAGAAGCTCTCAGAGCATACAAGAAATCATTAATGTTAGCAATGAAAAAGCGTACTGAAGGACTTGATAAAATAGGAATCATTTTTTCGGGTGGAATAGATAGTGTACTAGTGGCGTGGTTGGCCAAAGATATGGTCAAGGAAGTAGTATGTTATAACGCCGGCACTCCTGATTCTTCTGATATTTTATTTGCAGATAAAGTTGCAAAGGAGCTTAACTTAACACTCAAAGTAAACGTAATAACCAAACGCAAGACTCAAGAAATGTTACCAAAAATCATACATGCCATAGAAGATAGGGATGCAGTTCAAGTCGAAGTGGCATTACCAATTTATTCCGCCATGGAATTGGCAAAGAAAGATAACATTAAAGTGGTATTTTCCGGCCAAGGCGTAGACGAAATATTCGGAGGTTACCAATGGTATCCAAGGATAGTTGAAACTGAAGGATATTCATCTCTCCGAGAGCACATGATAGAGGATCTATTTTTACTCTATAAGGAAACTTTAGAAAGAGAAGATAAAACAACTATGGCACATGGCATTGAGATGAGGGAACCTTATTTAGACAAACAGGTTATCAGAATCGCTTTTGATATCAATCCAAAACTCAATATAATAGGACCAAATGATAATCTTGGAAAACGAGTTCATAGGAAACTAGCGAATGATTTAGGAATTCCATATGAAATAGCTTATAGAAATAAATCAGCTGCCCAGCATGGGTCTGGAATTCACTTTATTATAGACGAGATAGCACGCGAAAATAATTTTGACGAGACTGGAGTGTCCTCTGGATATCTGCACCAACTTGAAAAAAGAGAGATATTAGGAAGCTCACAGCGGTACGGATTTAAATATGGAAATAAGGAGTTATGGGTGACATCTCCACACATCCAGATGTATTTGGATAGAATATTTGAGAACGTTTATGGAAAATCGAGCTCGCTTATCGATAGCTCTGACGAGGAGGAGTTACTGACCAACAAAATAATTAAAAAAATCTAATGCGATTATGTTGGATTAATGCTCATAAAATAGAGCAATAAAACAAAGATATTGAAAAGCTACTTTTTGTTCACAATATTGATAATAGAGCTTTCCAATTGTGCAAGCCTAAGTGGCTTTATCAAGACCTCTACTCGTTTGTTATCAAAAAGAGGGCTATTTGCTATTTCTTTCCTTACAGTCTCGTAGGCAGTAACAATAAGAACAGATGCGGTTGGATATTTATCTAATATTTGGATCGCCGCATTTATTCCATTCGTATTATTGGGCAGTTTATAGTCGATTATCGCGACATCTGGTAGAATTCTGTCATATTCGGAGATGATTTCATTTGCGGTCGTTGAGGTAGCGACTATTTTATGCCCTTTGCTCAATAAATAGTCTTTGTATAGTAAGAGGATATCTTGTTCATCTTCAATAATCATGATGTTGAAGTGCCTTTTTTCTCTCTTGGTCAATGGTACGGTTTCTGTTGTTTATTAGATAATATTACTTTATTGTCGAGACGAGAGTTAGGGTAAAAATAAGAAAAATGCACTTTACAATATCAAAACCCTTTCCAAATTGAATCAGAAAATAAATCCTTGTTAAAAGCTGAACCAACTAACAAGGAGGAAATTGACAAATAAAAAGCCCAACCAAATTTTAGTGTTCACGGATTATTTATCATTAGGTCCATTAGGGAGAGAGGGAAAGATTTTTTTAATATCCAAGAATCGTTTCCTTAATGTTACAACGCTTACGTTTCCCGCAATTGAAATTTTAGATTGACTCGCTTTTTCTCCGTTCTCCAGACATGCACCATATAGTACTGCCACTGCGATAGCGGATGGATCCTTTCCAAAGGAAATTGGATTATCTTTTACTACCGACATCATTTGGATGGCGTGTCTAGCAGTTTTCTCACTGATGCCTGCATTATTAGCGATTCTAGTAAGATGAGAGGTAGAATCAATAAGGGGAAGTCGAATCTTGAGTTTTTTTACTAGTAATCTGTAGCATTTTCCGGAAAAGATTGTATCTGTATTTGATATATCAGCAATTTCTTCTATGGTTCGCGGGACATTCATTTCTCTACACGAGACATATACACACGCGACAACAAATCCCTTGATAGACCTTCCTTTAATTAGACGCAGATCCAAGGTCTTTCTGTAGTAATATGCTGATTTTTCTACGATAGTCTCACTAAGGGAAAGCTTATCCTTTATTCT
>DATBHO010000060.1:0-2210 GCA_036557405.1 Nitrososphaeraceae archaeon | reverse complement strand
GACATTTCATCGATTGTTCTTAAGGCATTTTGCTTGTACGTGTCTATAAAGTCGGCGTTTTCTGTTGCAGTTTCTCTAGATTTTTCTGTCATATTTATTCACCATTAAATGGTATCAAAAGGGTATATAAATGTTTGGTATTAAACGGGATTTAAAGGTATAAAAAACCATGTAATGTATAATTGCACATCAGATTGACATTCATAATGAACAATAAGACTCAAAATATTTTAGCGTTATCGAAAATTTGAAATTGAGTTATAATAATTCAATAGAAAAATAAATCCACCCAAAGTTATAGACTTGTGATATGCAAGTTTGCCATTGTGATTTTCCGGAAGGGATCTTATATGATTTGAATAATTTCGTTTGGATAAAGAACGATCACACTGATCGTTCTATAATTACAGTAGGCGTAACACCGATTCTTCTTTCACTGGCAGGAATACTCACCAAGATAAAGTTGAAAGAAATTGGAACGACTATCGAGAAAAATAAGAGTATTGGTTCAATTGAAAGCCTTCGCTATTTCGGTATGGTGAGGTGCCCTATTAAAGGTAAAATCATTGAGACAAATGATACAATATTCAACTATCCTAAAGTTGTAAATGATTTTCCGTATGATGGCGGATGGTTTGTAAAGATAAAAATACAGGAGTTAGATTCAAGTATTGATTCGGATTTTAAGAAGGCTAATCTAAAATCTATTGATGAATGTCATGATGAAATCAAGAAATTAATAGACAAACTTCATGTTAGATGTTTTTCGGCGTTTCCTGATTATGAGATGTTTGAAATTGGAGTTGAGTGTGCAGCAACGCTTACAAAACTGGACGAATTAATTAGCAAAATTAACCTTGGAAATATAGTACATGTTGTTTCTGATGATACTTCGGCAGATATTGAAATGATTAGATGGTCTGAACAAACAGGGCAAAATCTTTTAGAGTTCAGAAAAGAAGGAAACCTGTATCATTTTATAGTAAAGAAACAAAAATAATATTAAGCAATACAAAATGGACTCCAGGAGTTATTTTGAGGTCAGACGCTAGATACAAATACTTGATTCTATGCTACTACTTTTCGATTAGGTTATTGATCATGTTTCCCCATTCGGTCCATGACCCGTCATAATTTTTGACGTCAGGATATCCAAGTAAATATTTTAACACAAACCAAGTATGTGATGATCTTTCTCCAATTCTACAATATGAAATAATTTCCTTGTCCGGAGTAATTCCCTTTGCGTGATAAATCTTTGTTAGCTCATCAGCCGATTTAAATGTTCCATCATCATTAACTGCTTGAGCCCAAGGAATATTTGCTGCACCGGGAATATGCCCACCTCTTTGAGCATGTTCAGTAGGGTATTCTGGAGGAGCCAATATTTCCCCTGAAAATTCTTTTGGACTTCTAACATCAACTAGAGCTTTACTGCCAAGAGTATCACTTACATATCTTAGAAATACTCGTATGCTATTATCAGGACCAGAACTCTTGAAATTTCCACGCGAATAAGTGGGAACATCCTTTGTCAGCGGCTTGTCTTCTTCTAACCATTTTTTCCTGCCTCCATTCATTAGCTTCATATTTTTACATCCGTAATACGTTAATGCCCAAAATGCGAATGCAGCAAACCAGTTATTAAAGTCACCATAGAGGATTAATGTAGTATCATCATTTACTCCGATACCTTGTAACAATTTTTCAGATGCTTCCTTGCTAAGAATATTTCTCGCAACAGGATCGTTTATGTCCTCCTTCCAATCTACAAGGACTGATCCAGGAATGTGCCCCAAAACATAATTTGCTGTGGGATCATAGTCTACTTCTGCGATTCGAACCTTTGGATCATTTAGATGATCTTCAACCCAGTTAGTATCTACCAAAACTTCTGGATGAGAATAATTCACTTCATAACACCTACATTGAATTTAAATTAATGTAATATTAGTTTTTCATAAATGATTGGCTTTAGTAATTACTATTCTAAATGATTACCCATGATCCGCACCTCTATAGCCAATCCGCATTTCTGCATCACCGTCATACTTTGGCTTGATAGCAAGCTGTGCTGGAGTATATATCAGATGCTCCTTTGTAAATGATGATAATTCATAGTCGTTTGTCATATATAGTGCATAGAATGGACATGCATCAACGCACAGACCGCAAAAAACGCATTTTCCATAATCAATCTGTGGCATAAT
>DATBHO010000059.1:0-10857 GCA_036557405.1 Nitrososphaeraceae archaeon | reverse complement strand
AGTGAACTTACATTTTTGTTTAACATCTTCTTTGCCGCATCTTTAGCACTTTCATATTTTCCAATAGTTTCTAATTTGGTTGACATTATATCGCGTATAAGGTTTGTCACATGCAGTGTAACATCGAAGTTCAATATATTTTGATTTGTGGAAATATGAGAATATTTATGATGAACGACCCTACTTCTATTGATTACTAAAATGGAAGGTCTTCCCATCTGTACCCAAAACACTACCTGTCTTAAAAGCGGGGTCCTCTGTATTAATAAGCCCTATCGTATCACGTTTAGGCAGTTCACTTGTTTCGTTCCTGTAAAGATATAAAATATGAATTAAATTTTAGGAGCATTATGACTCATGAATAGAAAATATCTTGACGAATCCAAATCAGGCTAGGGATAGATAAATTCAGCGCAATAAATTATAAAAAAGGTCTAGAATATTTTACCTAAATTGTATTAAATCAATAATGATTATTTTTCGGTATGAAAGGTGAGAAGTATTGCCAGGCTTGTGAGAACAATTCCAGTATTTTGTACGAGTTCAGAAAGAGAACCTTTTGTAAGGAATGCCTTGAACTAATCATTTCCACTCGAATTCCTTCTGGGATTTAATTGCAATTTGGTAAAGTCAGTTGCAGGTACAGAGTATTCTAATATCACAAAAAAGAACACATCCTCGTTTTCACGTATCTTCTAAATATCAATATCTGCTGACTTGAGTCATTTTTTCATAAAATCTTTTATAAAATAATCTGCCTTTGTATGATAAATATCTCTTGTCACTCAAGTTCTGATTTGAATGTGAGAAGTCGGGATCGACGAGCTCCGACGCTGTTGGTCCTAAATTTGGATTCTTTATGCAGATTCTCAATCCACCATTTTAAGCGTTACTTATTATTGATATTGCAATTATTCAATTGGTCACTCCGAGTTAGGTGGGACCGATACTCTGACAGTCTAATTTCGCAATCCTAGACAAAAATAAGAATTAGTGAATTTTAAATGCAATTTCGTATTCTAGATTTAAAAATATCAATTATTTGGCATTAAATCAAACACCACCGTCAGACATAAAATAAGTCATGAATAAGAAATTAGTAATACATATTAAACATTCGAGATTTTTTATTCTTATTTCTTTGGCATTAACAAGTGGCGGAGTGATTTTGACTTTTCTTATAGCTATTGTCTTCATTAGTGCTACTGCTTTAGGTTCATATGCATATGCCTCGATAGGTGATATGACTAGTAGTCAACCCATTAATGGTGTTGTCATGAAAGGAGCTTCTGTAATTATGAAACAAGATAATAGCTTCACGCCACCAGCTCCGCCTAACTACATTGATGAGAGCTTAAAAATGATTTCTAGTGCCGGTTTAAATCATGTCAGATTCGTGTTCTATTGGGAGGCCTATGAAAGGGACCCCCAGGCTTTCATGAAGGAAATACAATCGGTAGCCAATGCAGCAGATAAATATGGACTGAAAATCATTTATGACAATCATCAGTGGCACACTTCATCATGGTTTGAACAAAGAGCATCAGGTTTTCCTTGGTCTTTATTTCAAAATAATTCAAAATATTCAAGAGATGGTGGTGGTAATACTAATGATAAAGCAGCGCAACATTTTTGGGCAGATTGGTGGAAAAGATCTGTCAAAGATAATCAAGGAAGAGATGGTTGGACACTGATGGCAGAATTTCTTAGGAAAATAGTGTTGGCAGTAGATAATCATTCAAGTACTTTAGGCTTCGAGATCCTAAGCGAGCCTCATGTTAACAATAAAGGCCAATGGTCTAAAATAGGTAAATTTAATAGCTTCATTACCACAGAGCTGAGAAATATCACAAGTAAAACCATAGTCTACAGTATGAATGTTCCAGTCGACTTGAATAGCCCAATTGAAATCTCACCAAAAAACCTGGCAAAAATGGCTCCTTCAAATAAGGAGAATGTCGCCTTCAAGATAAGTGTCTACGCAGTTCCTGATGGTGACGCGTATCAGGAGAAGAGATTTGAAATGTTTTTGAAAACAAGCGATAGAACTGGAGTACCTTTGTACATTGGGGAGTGGAATAACGTTGTAAGGACAAAGGAAGGAGGAATCGACAAACTTAACCCAGATTTGAGTGAGCTTACGAAAACTGATGCGAAGCAGATCCTCGCAGCTCTTAAGAAAGCAGCAGTATGGGGGACGGCTTTTTGGCGGTGGGATTATCAGCATGTAGATACGCCCAGTTTTAATTTAGTCTCTGACAAGAATGGAAAATTAGTGCCCACCAAGTACTTGGGTATCTTGAAAGATATAGTAGGACGGGTTTATGGTTCTTCTGGTGTTGTATCAACTTCCAATGCTACTCAGTTATCCCCCAATCAATACATTGGTAATGACCATCCCACCGTCAATGCTGACACAAACAATCTTGTAGGATATGACAATCTCAACGACTTGGTACATGATATAAAAAATCGCGTTGTAGACAGCAAAGATATACCCCTTAATGCTTTCAAAAATTCAGGTGCTTATCAAGGGGCAGATAAGCAAACTCAAGATTGTATAGACCTAGCCGGAAAAATAGGTGGAAAACTTGGAGACCAAGAAATCTCACACTGTTCTGAAGATGCAAACTATTTCAAAGATAAACTCTCAAATACATACAACAATAACAAAGCTGATAATACCAGTAACTAGTATCTTTAGTTCTGTTTTATTATTTCTAGAATCCTTCTTGCCTGAATTTAATGTATTCCAAATGATATAATGCCTCGAATCTTACAATAAGGAAAATGCTTTTACGTTAGAACATGACTAGATAGATTTTGATACTTGTCTGAGGGAAAACTCATATTAATTTTAGGAGCAGGATTTGGAGGGTTAACAGCTGCTAATTTTTTGCAGAAAAATCTTTCCTCTTTATTAGCTTCAGCAGAATATCAAATTACTATCATCGATCAAAAAGACTATTTTATGATGGGGCTTGTAAATTTATGGATCTTAAACGGAACAAGATCACTTGAAGATTCTAAAATTGATTTGAATAGACTGGAAAATAGAGGAATAAGGTATCTAAATAATAAAATAACGGGAATTGATATAGCCTCAAAGACTGTTAAGATTACAGGATCTTCAACTCCTGAGATAAAATATGATTATCTAATAATATCTTTAGGTACTGAATACGCCCTTGAAGAAGTAAATGGTTTTCTAGAAAATGGAGGGTTTAATCTGTATGATACAGAACAAGTTCCACAAATAAGAGAGAAAATACTTTCACTAAATAAGGGGAAAATAGCAATATGCATAACATCTATTCCATACAAGTGCCCCCCAGCACCGTATGAGGCATCTTTACTGATAAATGATATTCTAGTCAAGAATGGTACAAGAGACTCAATTGATATCGATATTTATACACCCACTCCCATAACTTTACCTGTAGCCGGAGCAAAAGTTAGTCAAGATGTTCTTAACTTGCTAAGTAATAACCACATAAAGTTCCATCCGTTACACAAAATACAATCAGTACTAAATATGGAAAAGATAGAGTTTGAAAATGGAAATTGGATAAAATATGATATACTTATAGGGATTCCACCTCACAAGGTACCTGAGATAGTAAGGAATTCTGGTCTTATTGCGCAAGGACAAAAATGGATTAATGTTGATAAGTTCAGTCTTAGGACAGAGTATGAAAATGTTTTTGCAATAGGGGATGCAACAGAAATTAAGGTGAACGAAAGTGTGGCTATTCCTAAAGCCGGAGTATTTGCTGAAGCTCAAGCAAAAGTAGTTAGCCAACAAATAATAGACGACATCGTAAACGATAAAGCCAAACGGTCATCGTCACGATTCGATGGAAAGGGTTTCTGCTTTATGGAAATTGGAAATGAGAAGGCAGGATATGTTGATGTGGATTTTTACAATGAAAATGGTCCTGCTACTCTTCTTGAACCACCATCTGGCGAATCGTACAAAAAGAAATTAGATTTTGAAAGAAGTAAGCTAAATGAGTGGTTATTATTGTAATTCTATCCATATTCGATGATTCTTGTTATTGGAATGATTAACGTAGTAGGTCTCGCAACTAGTAACGTTTTTGTGATATGAATTCATATTATATCTATGTGATGACAAGTATTTCTAGTTCCATTTTTTTATCAAAATAGTATCTAAACTTAAAAGCAGGATCAGCTCACCCTAGTCTGAAATAAGGTGCCCTCCCCAGATTGCCAGGGTTGATTCTAATGTCGGTTTTTTGGTCTTATTATGCAGCCTCAAATAAATTTGAAATTGTGTGATCTCTTCTGTTCTATGATTAGTGTCATCATTTTAGTGAGGATACCTGATGTTCCATTGATGCTTCAAGCTCCATTGATCGAGGGTATTTCAAAAGATTAATTATTTTAGTAACCATGATTAATTCTCCTGAATTATCAAAAAATAATCTGCTCTGAAATTAAATGGAGATTTATATACGAACTATCCAAAATGTACAAAGGAATCAATGAGACTGCTTATATATACAGGTAAAGGTGGAACCGGTAAAACAGTAATATCCTGTTCAACTGCTATTAAGCTAGCTGAAAAAAAATACAATACTTTGATTATTTCTTCCGATCCAGCTCATACGTTAAACGATGCGTTTCAGCTAGATAGCGCGATTACCAGAAATAGTAATGATAATTACGGAATGGAAGTTTTTCCTTATCTTCATGCATTACAAATAGACCCAACACTAGAGATGAATACACAATACGGTGAGATTATTTCTGCTATGGCTTCTATGTTTTCATCTAAAGGGATCGATGAAATACTAGCCTACGAGATTGCGATGATGCCTGGAATGACACAATTATTTTCTCTTCTCAAAGTAGAGGAAGTTATACGTCTCAGATCGTACGAGGTTGTGGTTCTGGATATGCCTGCATCAGGGGAAGCGCTGAGATATCTTTATTTTCCGAAACTTGTTAGTAAGATTAATAGTCGAGTCACTAGTTTATTAGGCGCTTTTTCTGGGTTCACGGAAATTTTTCAAGCTTTTTCTGGGATTTCTATTCCGAATAAAATATTACGCTATGAGAAGGACTTATTCAAGAGCCTTAACCATCTTTCAGATATAATTAAAGATAACAGTATAACATCGCTAAGATTGGTTGCAAATCCAGACTCATTCAGCATAGAAAATGCCAAAAGGGCCTTCATGGCTGCAAGCTTATACGGAATAAACACTGATCTAGCTGTAATTAATAAGATTTTGCCTGATAAATCTACTGAAGTTGAGTCGAATGAATTTTATTATAATTGGACAAAATTTCAACACCTTAAAGTCAGGGAAGCCAAATCAAATTTTTATCCACTCCCCATTAGAGAGGTTCCTCTTCATAGTACTGAACTTGCAGGAATTGAAATGTTGCGAGCTAATGCCGATATTATATTTGGAGAGGACGATCCTTCAAAGATATTCTATACTGGTAAACCATACTCTATTATAGACCAGCCTCCCAAAAATCTAAAAATCTCAGTTAAAGTTCCTTTTACCGAGAAGCAAGACTTTGATATAAAACGATTGGGCTCTGAAGTTATTATTAAGTTAAAGAGTCCCACAGGATATCTGATCAATGTTATTCCATTGCCAACTATAACCTTCGATATGAAAATGAAAAGTACCAGGTTGCATAATAATACTCTAAGTATATTATTCGAACGTCCTGACTAGTGATTGAACTCAAGAGCAGAATATCAGCAAATGCATCAATGCTAAATCACTTCGAGCCAGAATTCACTGGAATATGAGTTCTATTACACCGTACCCTTCGTCTTTACTTACTGTGGTCTATCGGTATTATTCAAGACAGGACTCAACTTTTTACTAATTAATATAGTGTGTGGTTAACAAATCGGTATCCAAGTCGAACGGATCCTCCGGAGCAAGCAATAAAACGTTTTAACTTGAACTATGGACGTAGGAGAAAGATATTAATGATTTAATTCGTTTCAGTTTAGTTTTTACGTATCTAAGGGCCTATCTCGACCGTTAACACGTGGAGCGCTTCCGCCCTTAGAGTCCTCTAGATTCCAATTAACTAGGTCACCCATATGAATTTTCAGGGTTACGTTATCACCTTTAGACAAATACGATGCAACGCTCGAATTGCCTAGGCCCTCTGGCGTCATATACTACCTATAGATTTGGCGAAGACAATTTTAGTTTATACTGTTATAACAAATTCTTTCAACAGACATAAGAATAAAGAAATTTATATTTTCTAGACACGTGAATTGTTTACCAGTAAGATCTATAATAAGATACTAAGTAATAGTCCTCACTGTGTCATAATTAAGTTAGTATTGATTATTCTTGTGTTAATAGCCAATATGATTCAGCTGCCATACACTATGAGTCTACCATCTACATACGCACTACCTCTTCGACTATCTCCATTTTCACCATTACCTTCTCCATCAAACTCCGATACTTCTTTTTCAGCTTCTCAAGAGACAAATGTATCAGCATCATTGACTAAAAATAATAATGACGTCAATGCACTTGCAATATGCGTTAATCCAGATGTAAATGAATCTAACACCAAGACGAAGGAAAAGATAACGGACACTAGCTCCTCTGATCTCAAAAATATAACAAAAGGTTCGGTAAAACTCGTATTCATAAATTCTTACTGGACTGATAATATCGTAATGGGGGGAGTTGATGCTGGTGCAGCGTCAGGACAAACTACCGCCCAAGCTTTGGCCCCCGTAAAAAGAGTAGAGGTGGACCCCGGTGAAGGTGATTCTGTTCTTGCGATAGTGTTAGTTAATCGAGGCTTCGTGGAACTAACAAGCATAACGGCATCGCTCGATTTACCTCCTGGGTTTGAATCAGTTATTTCCCCACAGCAAGAAGGTTCTAATATAGCCTTATCCAGTTACGATGGACAAGTAGATCCTGGACAGACTTTTGTTTTATATTTCCCAGTAAAAATTCAGCAGAATGCTGAGCTGGGAAAGGAATACAATGCCGATCTTACTGTTCGCTACTTTAAAGCCACTGATGAACAAAAGGGCAAGTCCGAGATAGATAAGAGTACAAAAAAGAGCTCTCATTTGGAATTTAATCAGTGTTTGGATGAAGATAAAGATAACACGAATAGAACAAAAAACAATACTGATCGCCATATTGAAGCAAAGATAGTTCATACACCTTTTGATTCTAAAACACAAACCCTAAAGGTTCCCTTCGAGTTAAGTGGTAAGGTTATTTTGGATGTAATAGGTTTACAATCTCAGGACGTTGGGAAAAATCTATCTTCATACCATGATACGGTTAACGTCTTAAATGCTATTACGGGTGTTGGTAACAAACTAAAACTGATAATTAATAATGTTGGCTCTGATGCAGCTACTGGCGTTGTTGCAACGGTAACTAGTAGAACTGAATCTGCAACGAACAATAATGTCATTACGCCGGCTACAGCAGGTAATATCTCAAGAAATGTTGTTCAAGAATCTAGCATTATACCCATTATCATCTTAGGAGGCACTACATTTAATTTGGGTACAATTCCATCTGGACAGGGTAAAACAATAGATACAGTTGTCTTTCCAAACAATCTTGCTGCAGGTACATTGGATATCTTGAATGTTGATTTGTCATATAACGATGCATATGGGAATAAGAAAACAGCAAATGAAATAGTCGGTATCCAGATTTTGCCTTCCTCGCCACAAAGTGATATAAATGTTACACCAGTCCCTTCTTGATAGCCAGAATTTCTCCACATGGACATTAAACTAATATGGAGCTGAACAAAAAATATCTTACCACATATTCGCAATGGCCAGTTCTTTTATTCGTATAACTATGTTACGTATTATTATTAAGGCACTAAAGATATTTTCAATCAAACAAAGTATGTCACATTTTCTTATTGAAAGATCTATTAGGAGATTCCATAAAATACTAGGAAATCCGAACTCGTATCTACCGGTACTCTCAAAGAGAGATGTAAAATTGGATAAACAATACCTGAAAATGATTAAAAAATAAACAAAATGAATACAAATGCCAAATCAAGACGGAACAGATTTTTTGTGGCGAGATGTCTTATAAATTGAATACACTATCTACTGCGAAATTAAATAACATGTTGTCTTCAATGTTTAGTAACATCACATTGTTATTTTGTGTTGTACTTTTATTTTCTCAAATTCTGGTAACATATTTTTCATTTCCAGAAAAAGCATTCGTACAAGCACTGCAACCCAAATCAATATCCACATCTTCAGCTGCTACTAATAATAATCAATCACAATCCTCAGTTCAAATAACTGCTGGCAAGATTCAGAATCTGTCCTTTAAATTGGATCTTAGCAATTCTAATTCTAATAC
This sequence comes from Nitrososphaeraceae archaeon, assembly GCA_036557405.1. GTDB lineage: Archaea > Thermoproteota > Nitrososphaeria > Nitrososphaerales > Nitrososphaeraceae > TA-21. Next base: position 2,464 of record DATBHO010000059.1, on the reverse strand, counting down.
AGGGATTATAACATTACCTGAAACTTTGTCGGATATAGCAATATCTATTATTCCTCAATCCAGTTCCGTTAAAATCATAGGGCCTAATACTTGGAGCATACCACGTCTCGATGCTAATTCTAGTCAAACGATATCTACAAAGTTATACGCCTCTCCATCAATAATAGGAAGTCCTGTATTCTTTACAGTTGATATTCAATATATAAAAAATGGCCAAGAACGTAAAACAAATTCATTTGATGTTGGAGCTGTTGTTGTGGGTGACATAAACATTGAAGCAAACAATCTTGCTGTTAGATATATTGGAAACACTCCTAATTTAGTTGGAAATCTCTTAAATAAAGGGAACACTCCAGCATTGTTTACAAATCTCCAAGTATTATCGGTTACTCCCCAAATAGGCGAAAGCAAACAGAAGGTCGAAAATCAAACCTTGCAAGGTTCTTCTCAATTTCTTGGAACACTTTCTGTCAACACACCCACGCCATTTAGTATACCAATATCAATTGACTCGGTTAAGCCAATACCTAGCAGTACAAATACTAGTCAAACCAATATTACTAATAAAACTGCTACTATTAGCGGTCATAATAATAGTGCCAATAATATTACAAATAATACTAATCCTGCCATTAGTACTAATAGCACTGGAAATAGTATTGTTAATAATGCTAATAATAATAATCCCGCTGGATTTCCTACAACATACAGCATACCACTTAAAATCACATATAGTGATGAGTTAAGAAATAGTCATAAATTAATTTTAAATAATTCTATCCCATTTGAGCTTATTGGTGATAACACAGCAAACACAGAAACGTCCTACCACCTCAATAACAGTAACTTATCAATAGGGCAGAATGGTGGCCTGCTTGGTCCGCAACTAGAACCTGTTTTAAACAACGGGTTTGTTGATGCGTATTGGGCAGAAGGTATTCCTTCTACTTCTGGTTCTAATAATAATGTAAATGTAAATTCTGAGAACTCGACTTCTGGAACAACTGTGACAACCACTACGTCAGGAACAGTTCAGCAACAGAGAGAAGTAGGTCCTGGAGAAGGCCAAGCGATTCTGGCAGTCGTTTTGACTAACACAGCTTTTTCAGATATTACAGGAATTACTGGATACCTAACACTTCCAAATGGATTCAGTTCTCCAATCCCATTGTCATCTTCAAACACCTCTCCTCCTACCATTTATTCACAGGCTTTATCTCCGAAATTAGCTAATTCTTCTGCAAACATCGTTACCGGCATTAATAAAGTAAACCAGAATTTTCCTGTAATTGCAAGCATAAATAATGTTGTTAAAGCCGGACAAACATATACATTATATTTCAAAGTCAACGTTTTGAAAACAGCAGACGTCGGACCGCATACCGCTCTCCTTCGAACCTATTATTTTAAAACACCAGATCCAGAGATTGGGGCATACAGAGTACAGACAACAGGCGTTCCCTTCGTATTACCCGGCAAAGTAATTTTGGATGTATCATCAGGCTCAACGGACTTGATACCAGGAGAAGCTAATCATGTCAAGATCCAAATACGAAACAAAGGAACAGCAGATGCTAATAATGTAGTTGCAACTCTGGGCAGTGTAGGAGGGAGTATCATTACAAGTACTGGTGGCTCAACAGCTAATGGCAATAGCTCAAATTCGACTAATGCCCACAATAATAACAATCTGACAACGTCTTCGTCAGTACCATATTCTAAACCCACTGGTAACATTGAGCAAGCTTCAAGTTTGGGATCTAGGGTCTTTGACCTGGGAACAATATCTTCTAATTCAGTCGAAGAAATAGATGCTACAATATTACCTTCATTTTCAGCCGGAGAATCGTTACAAAACCTTAATCTCCAACTCTCATATACAGACGCCACTGGAGAGGCAAAGTCCTCCAGTGAAGAGGTTGGTTTCCGAGTACTTCCAAATCCTCCAGAGGCAGGCCTTTCAGTAAACCCCAATTTCCCACAAGACAATCTAAATAGAAGTACAGAGAATAATCAAACCAAGGAAAGCTCTGGCTTTACTAATAATGATAACTCTACAAAGTCAGGATTAAGTGTAACACCAACCAGGTTTGCAAATGGCGTATTCAAAACTAATGAGTTGGATAACCATATCAAGCTTACTTCCCTTGAAAATCAAAATGATGCCAAAGCCAATAGATTGAAAGATGGTAATTACACTAAAGGGAGCCTGACATCAGTTCAGTCCTCTAAATTGGTCAAGTCCAATCCAGGCTTATATAAAAATGTAGCAATATCCGAAAATCCAAACACTATGGGAAATAAGAGGGCTATTGTACAAAATAGCAGCAACGTTAAGGGCGATAACTCAATTACTATAACTGCAGGCAACGAAAGTGATCTAAACTTTACCATTACTAATAACAACAGGTACCCTATAATTGATGCAGTAGTTTCTCTAGCTTCTCAATCAGGTTCAATTTCT
>DATBHO010000058.1:0-1920 GCA_036557405.1 Nitrososphaeraceae archaeon | reverse complement strand
TGATTGTACCTGTCAATGTATATGTATAGGTTGTTTGTGCCCCTGGGAAGAATGTAGCAGTATAATGTGCCGGATTGTCATCATCTGGGTCAAAATCTAGTGTTTTATTCTTTGGACCTGCAGAAACTTCGACCTTTACAGTCTTATCTAATCCAGTAATAGGCTTTGTTCCATTAGCCCCATCATTCAATGGATCCTTAGGATCGGGTGTATATGCAAAAAAGTCGACTCCAGATTTATCTCCCACATATACAGGTTCATTAGTTGAACCAACCACAAGTAACGTAGGTTTTCCTCCTATGTTAAGGAGTTGTCTTTGATGTGCAAAAGCATTTGCACTCATTGAAAAAATGAGTGTCGCACCAAGAAAAGATATTGCCAGAAACAATGCATACTTCTTACTTTGGATAAGAATATCCATGTTTAACATAGAAAAAGTTCAGAATTTAAATTTTGTATGGCATTCGACGAATGTACCACAGCTATCATGCTAGCTCATTTTGAGTTTAAAAAGTATTAAACATGAAATAAAAATACAAAACTCGACTGCAACTAGACAATTATCACGATGTCGTATTAAATTTGAATTCCGAAACTTCTGGCTTGATTGGGTTGAAAAGTATACCATATATTGGAATCTTGATAACATAATTTCCATTTGATATCTTTTGATTTTTAAGGATAGGAACCTCGGCTTGCCCATCGAATGTGTGTAATTGAGGTTGACTAGTTTCATTAGAGAGCTGAAATACTGTTTTACCGTCTTTTAAGATCAGAAAATCATAGTCGACGTGTTGTTGTATTGTATTTGTGTGTGGCTTGAAGAAGAATACCTTAAAAAGTCCTTTCAACTCAGGGTTAAAATGAATGCTTAACTTTTCGACTGATACATCTAAACTTGTACCGTTTGTCGTATTTCTGCCTATAAATGTATCTGCATTAACGCTTTGAATTATGAATGTATAGGATATCAAGCATGTTAGACTTGTAGCAAGTAGTATTATTGAGTGTGAAAAGGATAGATGCATGCCCCTTTTGACAATTTTTGCCAAACGTTATTATATTTTTCGAATAACCTATCACAAAAAATAGATCGAAATATAGCTTGTTTTCATCCTCTGAAACATACCTCATATTAGTAGTAAAAATGTATGACAAATAAACATTAATTGCAAACCATATGTTCTAACAATAGAAAATAATGGGCGTGTTATCAAATGAAATAATTCCATCAGATGACCGTGATGATCTAATTATGGGTAGTAAGATTACTGATCTTGAAATGTAATGAAGGGAGGTAAATTATTGTAGAGATAGGACATCATCATAAAAAGGTGAAATAAAGGTTCAAATAGTGTAAGACAAATGACTCCAGATTACGAGTATTACCCTATCCCTTCTGTGTACTAGTCTTACATTTAATCAATGTGTATAAGGACTATAGCGGTAGATAGATTAAGGCTATTAACAGAATATTAATTAATAGTAGGATTCAATTGGGATTGTAATGATTACATATCGCATATTGCATATGTTAATTATGATTTTCGGGTTTTAATAATAACTCCGGCTAACGCTGTTATACCTACAAGGACAATCGCAATACCTGCGTACAATCCTGAGCTAAAAGTGGCATTTAAGGATGGGGGTTGAATAATTATCTGAAATGATGCTAAGGCCAGTGCAGAGATATTTGATCTGACATTCGCGATAACTTGATACGTACCAAAATCTGGGAATAAATACTTTAACGAAAAATAGCCATTAGGAGCAGTTATGTTGTTAAATCTAAATGTTCTTTCTTGTCCACTACTATTAGCTGTTATAATAACATGGGCAAGAAGATTCTTCAGGTTCTTGCTTGTCTTCAAATCTTGAACAATAAATCTTAATTCTGTGGGTGAGTCGACTATAGGCTTC
>DATBHO010000057.1:0-7224 GCA_036557405.1 Nitrososphaeraceae archaeon | reverse complement strand
CTGAACAAGTCGCAAAAATTGCCATTGATGAAGATGTTGATGTTGTTGCAATGAGCCTATTGAATGGCGCACATTTAACATTATTTCCTAAAGTTGCACGTCTTTTGAAAGATCAGGGTGTTGATGATATCCTATTGATTGGAGGTGGCGTCATTCCAGGAAAAGATAAAAAGACACTTGAAGAAAAAGGGGTTGAAGGAAATTTTGGGCCTGGAACACCACTTGATGTAATTATTCAATACATTAATAATAATTTAAAAAAATAAATTATTAATTCTAATCAAATTTATTATTCTACAATATCGTACTGCCAAATATTCTCTTAACACTGCAATAAGAAAACAACAGTTAGTAATGAAATTTGATATCCCCAAGATTAAGAATCCTATTCTACATGCAAAACTGTCAATACTCATGTCAAAAAATGAAAGATGATATATAATGGGGTATGAAGAATTGTGGCCAAGGAGAATCTGCAATAGCATTGATATTGGCAAGTAATAGAGCTGCAACAGTTCCAAGTTATGATGCTGGTTCTTTGAACTTTGCAGCTAATCAAGTTGCATTCCATACACTAGGAGGAGTACCGTTCACTGTTACGTATACACTTGATGCAGTGGCAGAGTCTAACTAAATAAGAGCCTTTCAAAAACAATCCTCTATACACACTAGTATGACAGCCTAATTCTGCTACCCAAACAGATGAAAGACAAATTTCTCTCTAAAAGAGGATATTGATAACATGATGAGAATAGTTTGCCCCTTTGGTAATGCACAACGGAAATAATTTACTTAAGCGAGCAAAATGGCTTTGACACAGTTATGAAGATTTAAATTTAAATTGATATTCAGTAAAGCTCACTCTGTAAAATGACCCTCGTTGGTGACGCTTATCGATGGCTCTATAGTAAATTTGTTTCTCGTCCTACAAATTTTAGTTGGGTAATAAAGAATCAGCTTGCAGGAAGTGGATTACCTCTGTCTTTTGATCAATTCATATGGCTAGTCAACCAAGGTATTGGCACGATAGTAACAGTACGAGAAATCCCACTGCCTTTGCAATGGTTATCGATTACCGATTCTACAAATACGCTCTCTGACGGTAGAACCATTAAAAAAATAAATTATTTTCATCTAAGGGTGGAAGACTATCACTCCCCTTCTATTGGGGAGATAGATTCAACCGTTAATTATATTAGAAATGAAATAGAAGCAAAAAGACCAGTGTTGGTTCATTGTGCAGCAGGGAAAGGGAGAACAGGAACGATTCTAGGAGCGTACCTTTTAAAAAAAGAAAATCTAGGTGCGGAAGATGCAATAACTAGGATCAGGAACCTCAGACCAGGGTCTATTCAAACTAATTCACAGGAAAAGTCACTATATGAATATGAGCAATACTTAAAAGACAATTCTGCAAATGATCTTTGAAAATTACTTATCCTATTGGAAAAAACATGTCGTGTGCAAATAAGACAACATTTTATTGATACTATTTGATATTACGTATTATGGATTTCGAAGAGCTGGAGGAATTAGCTTTTGAATCAAGTGTTGCACGAAATCAGAATATGAAATCCAAGGCAACAAAAATAGAAGAGGAAATCTTGAAGAAGATGACGGAAAACCAGCTACTATTTCCTGTAGAAGAAGAGATCTTGATGACAAATAAATCTGCTTCATTTGTATATAAGAATAACAAGACATATCCTTCATTATTGGAATTTATTTCGCGAATTCTTCATGTAGATATCCCAATCAAACTGAATGAATGTAAATTTGGCCCTGGTGGAATTATAATATCTGCTGAAAATAAGGAACAGGCACAGAAAATTTTACATGATTGTTGTCATGAGTTACAAACTCTGATCAAGGCAAAAGAAGGACATGTTGACTAACCCAAAATTATAGTTGGAAAAATTCATTTTCTCCTAATTACCTCTAGTAGATCCGATAACATAAATGGTTTTACCAGAATGTCTTCCTTATTTACCCCAAAACAATTAGTTGCGCTCGAGGTAAGGTAAACTGGATTGGTAGTAGTTAATACGATTCTTTGTTCTGGTTTGATTCTATGTATCTCTTTTGCAATATCAGCAGGTTCCTCATCACCCGCTATATGTGTGTCTAAAATAATAATATCAAAATTAATCGTCTTTACTAAAGATAGACATTCGTTACCGTCTGATGCAGTAATTACGTCGATAAAACGGTCACCAAAAAATTCTGTGTATAGGGTCTTTAGATCAGAATCGGACTCCACAATAAGTATTCGGATGCCATATTCTTGTCCAATTGATGTATTGGAATAATGATTATACTTGTCAAGATCCAATATCAAATCATGTAAACATTCAATCTTGGATTTTGGGCTTTGGTTACTCTTCAAAACTTGCTTAGGGTGAGGGCATATTACCGTAATATGGTAATTCTTTTTTACCCATTCATCATGAACTTGCTGCCACCATTCCTCTAGCAGTACAGATTCACCGAAACTTCTATTTTCACATAAACAACAAGCAGCATCAGCAAATACAATTATTTTGTCTGTCTTACCCTTCACTACAAGGTCATGAAGTAACTTCTCCAGATTTGTTTTTAGATTCACAAATAGTTCTAGGTTTCGGCTTAATGCAGATTCATAGTAAGTGCGAAAGTTGATAATCTGTAAATTATTATTTTCGGTGTGTTCCTGATAATTATTTATTCTGTTAGATAAGCTGGAGATGTTTGAAATATGCGGATCCTCGAAAGCATACACGGATGCATAAATACATAGCTGATCTTCTTCAAGTGCTTGATTAATCCAATCAGATGCAGCCTTTGCGCGGTCTTCCTCTGTTTCATATAATAGCATTACATGTTTACCAGTAGAAATTTCAAATACGTTTTGAATGTTACCCAAAACTAGCCCATACCAGTGCTAAAGTTCTCATATTGGGTCAACAACGCTGCCTCGTATATCGTAATGAACATTATAGTTTATTAGGATTATTGTTTATTCTTTGAGAAATAGCTAGTCAAGAATACGTAGCCATATCCTCTCAATACCGGCAACTCATACGAAGAGTGGCAATAAAACTTTCGGTAACTAATAAAATTCATGTCCATAACCGACAGTAAAGACTCTGGGTTACCCATTATCACCACGAGAAGGAACAATATTGACAAAAATAGATAAAACCTGCACTTAGGTCATAGCACATAATTATGAAAATGGAATATGCAATTTGATATAGGCTTAATTTAATTACAATATTTTATTCTCCATTTCTCCATATCATCTTTCTCATATCTTTCCCGACAATTTCTAATTGGGTTTTTTCCAATTGGTTCATGAATCTAACAAAAGAGTTCTTCCCATCCTTTTTGTAAACGCTAACCCATTCATTAGCAAATTCACCTGATTGAATATCCTTCAGAACTTGTTTCATGTTCTCCTTTACTTGGTTATTAATTACTTTTGCACCTCTAGTCAGACCACCGTACCTTGCAGTTTCGCTGACCCTATTGTACATTCCTGTTATGCCATATTTGTATATCAAATCAACTATTAGTTTTAGCTCATGCAGACATTCGTAATAAGCTACTTCAGGTTGGTAACCAGCTTCAACTAGGGTTTCAAAGGCATTGAGTATCAGTGAATGAGCACCACCGCACAAGTCTACTTGTTCTCCAAACCAATCTGTTTCAACTTCTTCCTTGAATGTAGTTTCAATGACTCCGGGTCTTGTACTTCCAATTGCCTTAGCCAACCCTAAAACAGTGTTTAAAGCATTTCCAGAAAAGTCTTGATAGACGGCAATTAGCGAAGGTGTACCAAATCCTTCTTGATACAATTCCCGTACTCTTTGCCCAGGCGCCTTGGGAGCAACCATTACTACATCAATATTGTTTGGAGGAACAATCCATTTCCAGTGTATAGCGGCTCCGTGAGAAAAATTAAGCGTTTTTCCCTCCGTAAGACCAGGTCCTATTTCATTCTTGTAAACATTAGCCTGTTCCATATCTGGAGTTAGAATGTGAATAATATCAGCAAGCTCTGAAGCCTCTTTGACTTCCTTAACAACGTGTCCATCATTTTCGGCAAGTATCCACGAGTTTGCTTCTTTATATAATCCTATTATTACATTCAAACCGGAGTCTTTCATATTATTTGCTTGAGCTCTTCCCTGGATACCGTACCCTACTACGGCAATCGTCTTGTTTCTAAGTTGTTCCAAAGAAACATCAGTGTCAAACCATTTTTTTGCACTCATACTTACCCATATTGTGCATCGATATATATGCTATCTAATTGTATTTGACTCGATTAAAATTAGCAACCACCATCAAATTTCTATCCTGACCAGACAGTTCTTGCATTCCAGGATCACAGTGCAGGTCTTATTTAATACTACTGAAAATTTTTTGGCTCCACAGTTCTTGCAGACTGGACAAGCCCTTAGTCCTTTTGTCATAGAACTTCTAGGACATTTTCCTCTTGATTCATTTTATATCTGGATATTGTTTAATTTCACCAACTCCATCTCTTTGGCTTTCAAACAAGATTTTTATTCTATGTGTCCCGTTAACCTCTGAAATTATACGATATACCGCATTAGGTACATAATCTTTCCACTCTTTGTCCATGACAATATTCATCCGAATGTTAGTTCCATTACAGTTACTTTCGTCATGGAATTTGGGCGTGACAACATCAAACGATTCAGAACTACGCGACAAAAGCTCCAATACGAATTTGTTACCAGAGTATAGGGTATCAAATTTAGGTAACATAGATCTTAAATGTTGAACCCAGATTGCATTATTCTCTAAATTCATGATTGGCACGATGTACACTCTTTTAAGATCTATTTTCGCCTCCACAAAAGATTCATGGATGATGTAAATTCGTTCTCCAGCGGTAAAGGGATTTGTAAATGTATAGTTAAACTGGGCGCTACCGATGGCAATTATCAACTCTTCACAATCTTCTAATATTTGATGGGCTAAGTTGAGATGACCATTATGAAACGGCTGAAATCTTCCTACCATTAATCCTGACTTGGCCAATTTTATCTATTATTTAATTTATTTTCCTGCTCTTTTATCTTATCTGTGTCGACTATCTGGAAAATAGGATTAATATCTCCTATTATATGTCCTGGGTTCAATAGTATTGATCCGATTGTCTTCCAACTCTGTTCGTAAACACTACCTTCCAATGACATCTGTTTCCAAATTTTTTCTACCGAAAAGGGTATGAACGGAGCAAGTAATATGGACAAAGACCGTACGGCATTTATTGAAATAAAAAGTGTGGCTCCTGAATTTTCCGGGTTTTTCCAAGGTTCCTTTTTCTGAAAGTATTGATTAAACCTTGAGGAGAAATTCAGAATATTTTTTAAAGCCTTATCAATTTCGTTACCTAAAATATATCCACCGACTATGTTGCCAATTCTTTCTATTTCAACCAATGATTTTTTATCCAACTCATCATATTCAGCTGGATTCGGTATCACATTGCCAAAATATTTTTTAATGAAAGTTAATGTCCTATTTACAAAGTTCCCAATATTTGCTATTAATTCATTGTTTATTTTTTTTTCGAAATCATTCCAATCAAAGTTAATATCATCTTGAGAATAGCTGCAAATTGATGCTATGTAAAACCGGAGATAATCTGGTTGAAATAAATCTACAAATTCCCTTAAGCCGATATACCAATTTCTGCTCTTAGAGATTTTATTATTCTGAAGCATAAGATGCCCACGTGTTGGAATGAGATCTGGTAATTTGTATTCTTCATTCATACCTATTCTAATTGCGGGTAAGAAAAGGTAGTGATGGTAAACAATATCTTTTCCAATAAAATGATATATTTTAGAACCATTCCATATTTCTCTTGCTTTATTTATATCCCCTAATAGTTCAATAAGAGACGAAATATAGCATAGATGGTTATCAAACCATCCATAGAATACTTTATCTTCGTTCACATTACCGTTAATAGGAATATTTACACCCCAAGAAATATCTCTTGTAATATCCCAGTCTTGAAGACCTTCTGCAATCCAGTTGAGTACATATTTCTTGACATCTTGTTGTAGCAGTGTGTTTCCATTTAACCACTTCTCAAGATCATCTTCAAAATTGGACAGCTTGAAAAAATAGTGGGTACTCTTTTTTTTGACTGGCGGTAATCCGCAAATAGCGCATTTTGGATCCAGTATCTTCTCAGGTATTCTTCCACATTTTTCACAAAGGTCTGAATACTGGTCCTCTGCACTACAATAGGGGCATTTTCCAATTACAAACCGATCTGGCAGAAATTTCAAATCGTTTTCGCAATAATATTGTACTACTTCCTTTTCATAAACAAGCATTCTTTCTTTTAATATGCCGAAGACATACTGTACAAACTTTCTATTTGTTTCTGAGCTCGTTTGTGAAAAAGAATCGAAAACTATCCCGACTGAATTAAAATCATCTTTGTCTTTATCATGCCAGTATTTTACGTACAACTCTGGTTTCGTCTTCTTTTTTTCAGTTTCAATAAGCACTGGCGTACCAAAATCATCTGATGCACACAGGTGATATACTTCTACCCCATCTAGTTTTAGAAACCTGCGAATTATATCTGCAGGGAGATAGGTAGAAGAAATGTGACCTAGGTGTATCTCTCCATTTGCATACGGAAGCGCACTCGTTATTATTACGCTATTTCTATCAAAGTTTTGCACAGCAGAATCTCTGATGACGACGAGGGATTAAAACTATCTGAATAGCGCAAATCTACAACATATTATGATTATTGTATTTATTTCTAAAGCGTACGATTATCGAAATTCTTATCGCTGATCAATTATATCACATCGATTCAGTGTATTATCCAGATGAAAAATAAAGAACTAACTGAAAATGGGAAAAAGTCATGGAAATGGGCCTCGTCGCGCATGGGTATTATAAATACAATAGTAAATGAAAACATTGAGCGCAAGCCATTAGAAGGGCTCAGACTAGGTCTTTCACTACATGTTACAAAGGAGACGGCTGTTCTGGTAATAGCGGCTATTAAATTAGGATCGAAAGTTTCACTATGTTCTGCAAATCCATTATCAGTACAAGAAGATATAGCAGGATTTCTATCTTCAGAGGGAGCTAAGGTTTATGCTTGGAAAGATGAAACTGAAAAAGAATATTTTGATAATCTAAAACGAGTCGTAGAAACACAACCTCAAGTAC